>JAKAEG010000280.1 GCA_021819985.1 Nitrospirota bacterium
GTAGTCGGGCATAGGAATGCTGTTGTCGACGGTATTTACAGCCGGGTCCATCACCCAGACCTTTGCGCCTATGTTTATCACCGTGGCGGATGATTTGGTCAGGATGCCGGCGAACATCGACGTCATCATATTCATGAGAAAAACGGCAAATGTAATGCCTACAAGCAGTGCGGCAAATTTCCCCTTGTCGTTTACAAGCAGCTTGTATGCGATCTTCAGGATGCCTTTCATCGCTTGCCCACCCGCGCTTTGGATTGATGAGAAGACTTCAGTCCCTCCTTAATTCATACCTCAAGGCATCGATAGGGTCAAGAAATAACAAAAAAGGGGGAAAGTTGGCTTCCCCCTTATGTTTATTTTATTCTGCTTGATGCTGTTATATGATTTTAAAGCGGCTCATAACCCGAAGGTCAGAGGTTCAAATCCTCTCCCCGCCACTATAAAAGCAGGAGGTCACGAAATTCGTGACCTCCTGCTTTTATGTGAAAAATTCCCATTCGATTTGTTACTTTTTGTAACCGTGTTATGTAAATCATTACTTTTTGTAACATCCCTGTAATATTCCTTCGATTATGCAATTTAATGCAAGTCCCCATTTTTTAAATTAAATTAACTGTTTCTCTCCACGGTATTGAATTTGCTTATTTCTCTCCAAACGAGTGCCCGGGGTGGCGCGTAATAATTCGACGGGGAGGAAAACTATGGCTGAAGAATTGAGGTTAGGAAATCCTGCTGTTGTTGGACTGGGAGGGTTCGGCATGACCACGCTGATCCTGCAATTTCACAATCTGGGGCTGGTGGGCCTGGGCCCGGTCATCTGGATAGGGCTTCTTTTCGGCGGCGGCGCCCAATTGATCGCCGGGTTTCTGGAATTCAAAACAGGCAACAATTTCGGGTTTTGCGCTTTCACGGGGTATGGAGCATTCTGGATCTCTCTCTGTCTTTATCTGATATTCGGGACGAATGCAGATATAACCAAGACCTACGCGGTCCTGCAGTTCGACGGCAACGGGCTGGGCATCTTCCTTTTGATGTGGACATTTTTTACCTTTATCCTGTTTATCGCTTCAATGAAGCACCACACGGTCCTGGCGCTCCTTTTCCTTACGCTTCTGCTTGGCTTTATCGGTCTGGATCTGAAGGAGCTGGCCGGAAGCGCCATTGCCGGAACGATCGCGGCCCTGGACCTGGTCGTATGCGCATTGCTGGCCTGGTATCTTATGGCTGTTGCGGTATATGCCGAGTCCGGCATCAGGCTGCCCGTCGGCAAACCCTGGATCTAGGATTTTTGATTTTGGGACCGTACATTTGCAATGACGCATAATGTGCTAAAATCACGCATACAAAAAATTTTTAATTTTAATTTAAAAATATCAGGGGAGAAAAGGGAATGGCTGATGACGGGCTAACAAAGGGTTTTGATGTGCTTATGTCTGAAAACCGCGTGTTCCGGCCCTCGCCGGAATTGAGTGCGAAAGCTCATATCAAGAGCATGGGGGATTACGAGGCCGTTTACAGGCGTTCCATAGAGGATCCCGAAGGCTTTTGGGGAGAGATGGCGGAAAAACGGCTTACCTGGTTTAAGAAGTGGGACAAGGTCCTGGATTATGATTTCGAAAAACCGTACATTAAATGGTTTGCCGGCGGGAAGCTCAACGCAAGCTATAATTGCCTGGACAGGCATCTGCTTGGGCCAAACAGGAATAAGGCGGCGCTTATATGGGAATCCGATGAAGGCAATTACAGGACTTATTCCTATCAGCAGCTTTCCACCGAGGTCAACCGTTTTGCAAACGTGCTTAAAAAACACGGTGTTCAAAAAGGCGACCGGGTCACCATCTATCTTCCAATGGTTCCCGAACTGCCGATATCCTTGCTCGCCTGCGCGCGCATCGGCGCGATACACAGCGTTGTCTTCGGCGGGTTTTCCGCGCAATCCCTGAGAGACAGGATAAACGACTGTAAAGCGAAACTCGTTATTACGGCGGACCAGGGATTGAGGGGCGGCAGAAAGGTCGCCCTGAAGTCCAACTGTGACGAGGCCCTCAACGAATGCCCGACAGTGGAGAAGATGATAGTGGTCCGAAGGACCCATGGCGATGTCGATATGTCCCTGGACAGAGACATCTGGTGGGATGAGGAAATGAGTGCGAAGGACATCGGCAATTATTGCCCTCCTGAGGAGATGGATGCCGAGGACCCGCTTTTTATCCTCTATACCTCCGGTTCCACCGGAAAACCCAAAGGCGTCCTCCATACGACGGGCGGGTATATGTTGTACACCAATCTGACCTTTGAGTGGATATTTGATTGCCACCCGGAGGACATCCACTTCTGCACGGCGGATATAGGATGGATCACAGGGCACAGTTATATATTGTACGGACCGCTTTCGGCCGGGGCCACCTCTCTCATGTTCGAGGGCATACCAAACTATCCGGACCCGGGCAGGTTCTGGCATATCATCGACAAGCATAAAGTGAGCATATTCTATACAGCACCCACCGCCGTTAGGGCCTTGATGCGCGAGGGCGAAAAATGGTTCGAGGGCCACGACCTTTCATCTCTTAGAGTGCTTGGTTCGGTGGGAGAGCCTATAAATCCTGAGGCCTGGATGTGGTATTTCAAAAATGTTGGTAAGGGGAAGCTCCCCATTGTGGATACCTGGTGGCAGACCGAAACGGGCGGGATACTGATCACCCCGCTTCCGGGGGCCATGACTCTGAAACCAGGCTCCGCGTGCCGGCCATTTCCTGGGATCGAACCTGTCGTGGTGAATGAAAAAGGCCAGCCTGCACAGGCAAACGAGGGCGGATATCTTTGCATTACAAAGCCATGGCCAGGGATGCTCCGCGGGACATATGGTGACCCGGAGAACAAGAGGATAAAAGAGGTCTATTTCAGCCAGTTCCCCGGTAAATATTTTTCGGGCGACGGGGCGAGAATAGATGCGGACGGAGATTTCTGGCTTATGGGCAGGGTGGACGACGTTATAAACGTGTCGGGCCACAGGATCGGGACCGCCGAGGTGGAATCGGCCCTCGTTAGCCATGAGGCCGTCGCCGAATCGGCCGTGGTAGGTTTCCCTCACGATATAAAAGGAGAAGGCATATATAGCTACGTGACCCTGAAAGACGGGCTTGCGCCATCGGACGACCTTAAAAAAAGACTTATAGGCCATGTGCGGAGCGTTATAGGGCCCATTGCTGCCCCGGACAAGATGCAATTTTCGCCCGGTCTGCCCAAGACAAGAAGCGGGAAGATAATGAGACGCATATTGAGAAAAATAGCCAGAGGCGATATAGAGGATCTGGGAGACATCTCGACACTGGCCGACCCTACTGTTGTGGACAGCCTTGTAAAAAACAGATTGTAGAAAAAGATACAATTTCACTTTAAACTGACAACCAGGGGCGGCACAGCCCGGAAATGCCGCCTCTTATCATCTGAAGGGACCGGGTTTTTTATATCATGCAATTGAACTTCAAAGGAATTTTTTTGAAATGATAGACCAATCCAACCGGCCTGAGCAAGGACATCTTTCGTTACCTGAACGTTTTCTTCTCGACTGGACCCAAACCGCTATGCTCATAGTGGATGTCCAGGAAAAACTTGCCGCCGTTATGGACGAGACCATAAGGGAAAAGGTTCTTCAGAATATTTTAAGACTTACCGGGACGGTAAAGGTCCTGCCCATTCCGGTGATCCTGACGGAACAATATCCAAAAGGGTTGGGCCCGACGGTGGATTCGGTCAAATCCGCGCTGCCGGGAATAACGCCTGTCGAGAAGATCACATTTGATTGTTGCGGCGAGCCCTCTTTCATTAACTCCATTCAGGACGGAAAAAAGAAAAAAATATTATTGGCCGGAATGGAGACGCATATATGCGTGCTCCAGACATGTCTTGGCCTGCTTGGCAGGGGGTTTACTGTGCATGTTGTGTCGGATGCCTGCTGTTCGAGAAAAAAAGGAGACTACAAGACCGGGATCGAATTCATGCGGGATGCGGGCGCGGTCATAACCTCGGTGGAAACCGCCCTTTTTCAGTTGGCGGTGCGGGCCGGCACGGAGGAATTTAAGGCAATATCCGGATTGATAAAATAGGGCAAGTTGCCCGAAACGCGCTAAAAGGTTTTTCTAATATTAACTTGGCAACTAAATAATAAACTTATATGGTAAAATATGCGCATGGAAAAGATCGATGCACGAACACTGAGCCA
>JAKAEG010000281.1 GCA_021819985.1 Nitrospirota bacterium
TGTCCCCTAAAGGTCCCTGGTAGACTACCAGGTCGATAGGCTGGAGGTGTAAGCGTAGTAATGCGCTCAGCCGGCCAGTACTAATAGACCGTGAGGCTTGACCCATTTCCCCTTTTAAAGAATTTTAAAAGAATTTTGAAAAATTCTCTTGCTCTTTTAAATAGAATGTGTTAAAGTAATATCAGTTTTCCGGTGGCGTTACCGGAGGAGCAACACCCGTTCCCATTCCGAACACGGAAGTTAAGCCCTCCAGGGCCGATGATACTTGGACCGTGAGGTCCTGGGAAAGTAGGTCGCCGCCGGAATTTATTTTTTCTACAGCCGGTTTAAAACTTCCAGCAGAATAAACCATAAAGATTTAGTTGGCTTGCTCTCTGCAAGTCCGGTCTGGTAGACTAAAGAATATAATCGCGGGGTGGAGCAGCCTGGTAGCTCGTCGGGCTCATAACCCGAAGGTCAGAGGTTCAAATCCTCTCCCCGCCACCAGTAAAATCAAGGGGTTACGGCTTTCGCCGTAACCCCTTGATTCTTTAACAGGACAGTTGCAGGACAGTGAGTTCAAACCCCTGTTCTTATAAAAAAGATTATGGCAAAGGATAAGGACAAAAAAGACCGTCCTATAGTCTCTCTAACGAGAGAAGAGATAGAAGGGATCTGGGATGAAACCTATGCCAAAGAAGAAGGTATTGTGCTCGAATTCGATTTCAGCTCAAATACAGGCAAAATAAAATCCTTGACAGGCGGCAGCATCTACAGCATAGACTCCCGAGAATTGATTCGCACCAAGATTGAGCTGAAGCCAGGAGATAAAGTCCTTTTTGCCCCTTTTGCAGGTAGCGATGGCAACGACTATGCAAGAGTGATCAGCGTAATCGACCTTCAGACCTAGAGATTTTCGGAGACCAGTCTATTTTTTAAAATCGCGGGTTCAATGAGGAAGTTCAACAGTCGATTCACAAATCACAGGGGAGCGAATATCCCGTCATAGTCATGCCGGTCCTGACGCAGCACTATTCGGCTCCATCGACAGGGAAAGCAATTATCTCATGAACAGCGCCTCGGAAGACGGCGGCGAGATTGTCTTCATAAGGGACGCGGAAAAAACAAAAAGGGAACTTAACGGCAAGATCCGCAGATCGGCAAAGTTTGCGGTGCTTGTGATGCGGGATGAGGACAAACCGGTTGCGCGCAAGATATTCGACACGCCCCTGCTTTTTAGCGTCCAGGAGGCCAAGGGGCTCGAATACGAAAATGTAATACTGGTCAACTATATTTCCGGCGAACGCGCGGCGTTCGAGGAGATAACAAAGGGAGTCGACCTTGCGGGAATTGATCTCGGGGAAGCAAGCGGCGGCCTTGAGTACTGCACCTTATAACCGATAGTTTCAATTGATTGAAATAACTGAGAATTATCAATGGTAACATGCAAATTGCAACAACCGGAAAAATCTTCTTGGATCTACTCATTCCAGAGCATATTTTAACCTTTGCTTGGGATCATCAAAAACAATTTCGTCTTTATTGAAATCTTCCGGCTCGAATTCTCCGCCGGCCCAATCCAACATTTCTCTATGCTGTTCATGTTTTGGGTCCATAATCGCTTTCAAAAATTCTTCATATCCGTAGGCCCCGCCGCAATCTTCAGGCGGGCATGCCCTCGCTCCGCCGGTACAGATGGGGTATATGACATTTTCCTTGCGTTCGATTATTTTTTCTAGCTGTATGCTATGTTGCCAATCATCACCATAATCATAAATATATTCAGCTTTTATCATTTTGATTAGAAAAATAATTGGCTATTTTCTTTTTCCATCCCGGACTGATCCTCATATCGTGGAAGTCATCATCCGGTATCCCGATTTCCTCTCTCCTGCCAGTTAAGGGATTTTTAATAACAAAGTTATGCAGATGAGTATCTGTCCATCCCCTGGCATCCTGGATCGCCACATGTAAATCCCAAAATGTATAATTTTCTGGCACCTGTATTCGACGCCAGATTGGCGGCTTTATTCCCTGGAGAATTATTTTGAACTGGTATACTTTTTCATATTTTCTGCCCATGACTCATCTCCTTTGGTGAAAATCATAAGGACCTTTTTTTATGAATACTCCCCGCCCCATAAACTGCTTAAAAATTCTCTATAGGGAAGAATAGTAATATCGCCTATCGTTCTTGGACGCGGATCCATGCTAATACATAAATATCGTTTTAGTAATTTTTCTTCCGCCAACGCCCGCAGGGATTTCAAATCCTGAATGGAAACATTCTCTTTGGCTTTTATTTCTATAGCGGTATGGTCACCTAATATGAAATCAACCTCGAATCCCGAAGTGGACCGCCAATAGCTGAGGGATTCAGATGTTACATAATCGCTGTAGCAACGGAGCTCATGAAAAAGCCAGCTTTCAAAAGCTTCTCCGAATTCGGGAGTTCCCATACGAAATTCCCTCCCTTGCAGTATCGCCGTCACTCCAATATCGAAAAAGTAATATTTTGAAGACACCAGCGGTTTTCTTTTTTTTGATTTGCGCCACGCTGGTAATTCGTGCAGTACCAGGGTGTCCTTTAGGATTTCAAAATATTCATATACGGTTGTTCGAGGCACCTGTGCATCGTTTGCCACATTCGTAAAGTTTACCATCGTCCCATTGCATAAAGAGGCGACTTTAAGAAAACGGCTAAAGGCCGGTACATTGCGAGTTGCTCCTTCGGCTACAATCTCCTGCTGAAGATAGGATCCGGCATAGGCCTCGAGGTCGGCCCGGGGATCATCAGAAAAATAAATTGACGGAATCAGCCCCCTCTGGGCGGCACGCAATAGATCGAAATCCTTTCCCAATTCCTGACTGGTTAGGGGATGCAAATATTTTGTTCGCGCTCTGCCACCAAGCAAGTTTACTCCGCCGCGCCGGAGCTTTCTGGCGCTCGAACCGGTAAGCAAAAAATGAATTCCACGCTCCTCGATAAGCCTGTGCACCTCGTTCAGCAGGATGGGCAGCCTCTGAATTTCATCAATGATCACAATTCGGTCCTTTTGGGTCACTTCCTGGGCGAGACGGCCGGGATTCTGGCTCATGGCCAAAAATACAGAGGTATCCAGAAGATCATAAATTTTGGCTTTTTTAAAAGTGTGGCGGATGAGAGAAGTCTTGCCTGTTTGGCGGGGACCCAGAAGAAATAAGGATTTCTTCGCAAGCATTGACTCCAAATTCAAAAGCCGGTCTATATAGTGTCTTTCGCTATTGTCCATATTGGCAAATTACTCGTCATATATGATGATAAATGACGAAGAAGATGTCAAGTCCAATCTGCTTACGAGATTCCTCGCCGCCGTGTAGCAAAGGGGGAAAACCCTGTCATCAGGAGAAAGTTGCTTACTTTGGAAATATTCAGCGAGTCTTGTGGCAATGTGTTCAGGCATAAAGGCAACCTCAGCGTTCCTGCCAGATTTAGGTTCCTGAATCATAAGCTTTCTTCCTGAGATATCCGAAGCCCGGCTATTAAGGACCTCTCCTATTCTAAGACCACAGCGGGCCTGAAGCTCCAAGATAAGCCGATCCCTGATAGTGCGTGAATTGAAGATGATCTCATCAACCGTTTCCTTATCCAGAATCTTTCTCGGGAATTGCGCCGCCCATCACTTAAAAGAGTACAACTAGAATAAAACAGATTCAAGAAATTGAAACAATAGAAAACTTGAAGGGGAAGCCTTTAAGCTGGCTTAAATGATTTCTCTGCGTTTGTCCATCGAAGTCCGCAGTTTAAGCGGGGGGCTAATATAGCGGAGTTTGATTGAAACTTTCTGCATATTGGTTCGGCCAGCCAAGCCTGATTTCCAGTTTATGGAGACAAATACGCCTAGAAGGACGCTGTTGCAGCGTCGTCCACCTTACCAGCCCCGCGGCACGCTTACGCTCACAATGAACGCCAACACGACGGTCCAAATATCAAACTGTGATAACAGAATCCTCTTCGCCAAAGGGATTGGCAGAGTACTTGTCTGCGTTCCAGTCGTTCTCCCATCGCCAACCGTCTATGAGATAGCGAAACCGGTATTCTCTGCCGCACTCAAGCTCAAGTGTGATGGAAAACCCACCATCCTTCTGTTTTTTCAGAGGGGTTGCGTTCTTGTCCCAGCTGTTAAAATCGCCTACTACTGTCACGTTGCTCGCATCCCGTACTGCCTCTTTGCACAAACAGAATGTCACTTTACAGT
>JAKAEG010000282.1 GCA_021819985.1 Nitrospirota bacterium
GATCGAAAGCAAAAATAACAGAAAAAACCGTGAGCTGAATTTTTTTATTTTCATATCATTCCTCAATAGATTTCTTTATTCATTGGTGGCAGTTTCCTGCCTTTTAGACCCGTGTCATTAAATTACATTAAACGAAACCCCTTTGCAAGAATCCACATAAATGTAAAGCGGTTGACATAAACTGAGTTTAAAAACTCCGGCCTTTCTCCTGGAACTGTTTAAAATCAGCCCCTTACAAAATGGCACAACTATTGCTTTTATTGCTTTTAAGAAATGAAGAATAGGAGTACTGCTATGAAAAACAAGGAAACTGAAAATAAAAGGCTGAAAAACCATCCGTGCTTTTCCGTAGAGGCGCACAAAAAATACGGAAGGCTCCATCTGCCCGTCGCCCCCGTTTGCAATATCCAGTGCAACTACTGCATTCGCAAATTCGACTGCGTGAACGAGACCCGTCCGGGCGTAACGAGCAAAGTGCTGGGCCCTTTTGAGAGTTTGGAGAGGGTGCGCGCCATAATGGAAAGGACAAGCGGGATCAGCGTGATCGGCATAGCGGGGCCCGGAGACCCGCTCGCAAATGACGCCACATTCGATACACTCAGGCTTGTCCATCGGGAATTCCCGGAGGTGATCTTATGCATTTCAACAAACGGGCTGATGCTGCCGGACCGCCTGCCTGATCTCCTGGCCTGCGGGGTTGAAAGCATTACTGTTACGATAAACGCTGTCACAAGTGAAACAGCAGAAAAGGTCTACGCCCATGTCCTGCACGGAGGCAAAAAGCTTACCGGTAAAGCCGCTGCCCGGATTCTTATGCATAACCAGTGGGAAGGTCTTTCGGAGGCGCTTGGCGCGGGGTTGATAGTCAAGGTCAATACCATATACATTCCCGGAATAAACGAGGCCGAGGTCCCAAGGATAGCTTCCAGGGCCGCCGCCTTGGGGGCCGAAATAATGAATGTCATGCCTCTCATACCGCAGGCCAAATTCAAAGATCTGGCCCGGCCTTCGTGTGGTATGCTTTCAAAGATGCGCGATGTTTGCAGGGCCCATATGCCGCAGATGACCCACTGCACACAGTGCAGGGCCGACGCATTCGGTCTTCTGGGAGAGGACGGGGACATAGAGATGGAGCTGCTTCACGCAAGGATCGGCGAGGATTATTGCGAGAATGTCTGAGGGTCAAAATTGCAAAATCTTTCCGTAAACGAGATGGAAAGATACCGCAGACAGTTGATGCTCGAAGGTTTTACCAACGGCCACCAGCGGAAATTAAAAAACTCGACTGCTTTGGTTGCGGGTGTGGGGGGGCTTGGCGGCACAGCGGCCCTTTATCTTGCCGTCGCCGGCATCGGAAAACTGGTGCTGGCCCATTCGGGAAAACTCACCCTCTCCAACATGAACCGGCAGATATTGATGAAGGACTCGCAAATCGGCGAAAGCAGGGTCTCCCAGGCAAAAAAAACGATACAAGATATCAATCCCGATGTTGAGGTTGAAATACATGATGAGCGGCTCACTCCCGCTGCTGTGGACAGATTTTTAAACGGCGCTGATATTGCCCTCTCCACCCGTCCCAATTTCAATGAGCGCAGGGCGCTCAACGAGCATTGTGTAAAGAAAGGCATCCCGATGGTAGAGGCGGCGATGAACGGGATGGAAGGTTATTTGTTTACCGTCATTCCATTTAAAACACCATGCCTCAATTGCCTATACCCTGAAGACGATCCCAATTGGCAGGAACTGGGCTTCCCCGTTATGGGCGCTGTTTCCGGGGCGCTTGGATGCCTGATGGCCATGGAAACCATCAAGGTCCTGACAGGGTTTGGAAAACCCATGACCTCTCGGATGCTTGTTTTTGACCTTCTGGATATGAACTTCAGGAAATTAAAGATAGCCAGGGACAAAAACTGCGCCGTATGCGGGCGATGACGTAAAGTCTGGTGTGGCGCGTCATTAATCGTTTCACATCTATCCAGGAAAGTTTTCTTAATCCTGAGGACGTCATGCCCGAATGTCTTAATCGGGCATCCAATTTGACGTTTTTAAATTAAATTAATTTAAAATGGATTCCCGCCTGCGCGGGAATGACGTCACCTGCCTTCATTATCAGTACCCCCTGAATAGTTGTTTAACGAATTTCTAACTCAGCACACCAGTCATTAATCCTCATCTTTGTCCTACCCCGGGAATAATTGTTCACAAATTTGGAACAACAAACAATGTTTTCGACATTAGTGTCGAATGCATTGTTTTTCATTGCACCCGCAAAACCCGCTTAAACCCGTATGAATACTGGGTTTAAGCGGATGGCACGCTCGTTGCATATTAAAGAAATCAAAGACGCACTAAAACAAGGAGGAACAAAAAACATGAGACAGATAGCGATTTACGGCAAGGGCGGGATCGGCAAATCCACAACCACGCAGAACACCGTCGCGGGCCTTTCCGAGGCAGGCTACAAATGCATGATAGTGGGCTGCGACCCGAAGGCGGACGCCACAAGGCTTATCCTTCATAAAAAGGCCCAGTCAACCGTTATGGACCTCGCGAGGGAAAGGGGCTCGGTCGAGGAGCTTGAGATAGGCGAGGTGCTGCTTGAAGGATACAGGGGTATAAAGTGCGCCGAATCAGGCGGCCCGGAGCCTGGCGTGGGCTGCGCCGGACGCGGCGTCATAACCGCAATAAATTTCCTTGAGGAAAACGGCGCGTACGGCGACGATCTGGATTTCGTGTTCTATGACGTCCTTGGAGACGTCGTCTGCGGCGGGTTTGCCATGCCGATAAGAGAGGGAAAAGCGAAAGAGATATATATCGTCACCTCCGGGGAGATGATGGCCATGTACGCGGCAAACAACATCTCAAGGGGTATTCTCAAATATGCGCAGGCGGGCGGCGTGCGGCTCGGCGGGCTTATATGCAATTCAAGGAAGACCGACAAGGAGTACGAACTGATCGCGGAGCTTGCAAAAAGACTCAACACCCAGATGATACATTTTGTCCCCAGGGAGAACCAGGTGCAGAGGGCGGAGCTTCGGAGGCAGACCGTAATCGAATACTCTCCGGAACACGCGCAGGCCGACGAGTACCGGGCGCTGGCCAAGAAGATAGCCGAAAACAAAAACATGGTCATCCCCACTCCTCTTTCAATGGACGAGCTCGAGGGACTCTTGATGGATTTCGGCATTCTCGAAAGCGAAGATGTGGCTTAGTTAAAAAGACAATAAAGAATTCTTTATTTTTTTAAAGGAGGCGCACTTGAGCAGGAAAATAGAAGAAACGCAGAAGATGATAGATGAGGTGATGGAGGCCTATCCCGAGAAGTCGAAAAAGGACCGGTCCAAACACGTAAAGCCAAATGACCCCACCGGCTCGTGCTCCTCATGCCAGGTGAAGTCGAACGTCAAGTCGAGGCCGGGCGTTATGACCGTGAGGGGCTGCGCGTTCGCGGGCGCCAAGGGTGTTGTCTGGGGACCCGTGAAAGACCAGATAACCATAAGCCACGGCCCTGTCGGCTGCGGGCAGTACAGCTGGTGGTCAAGGCGCAACTACTATAACGGCCAAACCGGTATAGACACCTTCGGCACCATGCACATCACGACCGATTTTCAGGAAAAAGACATAGTTTACGGCGGTGACAAAAACCTGGACGCCGCGCTGCATGAGCTTAGAGAACTTTTCCCCCTTTCAAGGGGAATAGGCATCCTCTCCGAATGCCCGGTGGGGCTCATCGGGGACGACATAGAGGCGGTCTCCAAACGCGTGGCACAGGAGTTTGAGATACCAATCGTGCCGGTGAGGTGCGAGGGTTTCAGGGGAGTGAGCCAGTCCCTTGGACACCATATCGCAAACGACACGATACGGGACTATATCCTTGGAAAGGGGAAGCTTGAAAAGACCACGCCCTATGACGTGAACATCATAGGCGACTATAACATAGGCGGCGACGCATGGGCTTCAAGGAAGATACTTGAAGAGATGGGCCTTCGCGTTGTGGCGCAGTGGACCGGCGATTCCACCGTAAACGAGATAGCCATCGCGCATCAGGCGAAGCTGAACCTGATCCATTGCTACCGTTCGATGAACTACATATGCAGGCACATGGAAGAGGCCTACGGGATACCGTGGATCGAGTTCAATTTCTTTGGCCCCACCAAGATATATGAGAGCATAAGGAAAATAGCTTCTCATTTCGACGACCGCATA
>JAKAEG010000010.1 GCA_021819985.1 Nitrospirota bacterium
CGCCGTCGCCCGAAAATCGGTCTCAAGCCGCAACGCACCATCGGCATGCTGGCTGAAACGAGAGGGAAATATAGTGTCCGAACGCACTTACGTAGTCGCCGTTGATGGCAACGCATATGACAGGATCGGGTTTTTGGAAGCCGGCACTAAAAAAATTGCCCTGCTCTATTCCTCGGATTCTCAAACCGTGATAGTGAATTATCTTGTGATAGTCCCGCAGGCCCATCTGCCTGAATTTGTAACAAGGCTGTGCGGGCTTGAATTGCCCGGGCTTCAGCCCCGGGCCATACTTAAAGAAGACGTCGCATCAATGAAGATGGTCTGCCCGAGATATGAAATCATTTCCGCCGGCCAGAAGGATGATGATCCCGTTTCCAATGCGGAATAAGCCATTGCGCATATTTAAATTTGATGGAGGTCCCATAATGGGGTTTCAAGACGAGGAGACTTTCAAGGTTTGCACATGCTGCGGGCAGGTCTGGCCCACGAGAGAAGGCTTCCTGTCCGATGGGAATATAAGGCTAAGAGGTTACCAGGCCAGTTTCAAAGATCCCGCTGAAGGATTGTTGCTCTTTATTCACATGAAGGAGGGGTGCGGCACCAGCATTGCGGTCAAGGCCAAAAGTTTCAGGGACATCTACACCGGGCACGTCTATCCTGACAGCGCAAGAGGCTCCGAAAAATGCCCCGGCTATTGTTTGGGAGAGTTCAATCTTGAGCGGTGCGATGCCAATTGCAAATATGCGTATGTCAGGGAACTGTTACAGATAATAAATCAACGGCCAAAAAATAAAGGTGCCCGAAAATTATAATGGATAAATTTGACGGCGACGGTAAAAATCCGCAACCGGCCATTGATGCTTATGAAGGTGTCTGCGGCGCGTAAAATGAAATTATGAACAGATACCCGAAGAAAAAAGATTTTCCGGTGAGCAAGATCCGCAGGTACCTGGAACCCGGTCCGGTTGTGCTGGTTTCATCTAGCTGGAAAGGCAAGACAAATATCATGACGATGGGCTGGCACACCGTAATGGAGTTCACGCCCTCGCTTGTGGGCTGCGTGATCGCCGGCGGCAATCACAGTTTTCATATGATCAGTAACAGCGGCGAATGCGTCATCAACCTGCCAACCTCGGTGCTGATCGATACTGTCATCAAAATCGGCAATACCTCGGGCGCTGAAATCGACAAGTTCAGGGAATTCGAGCTGACGCCGGATGAGGCGCAGGAAGTTGAAGCGCCGCTGATTCGTGAATGCCATGCCAGCTTCGAATGCAGGCTGCACGACGGCTCACTTGTCGAAAAGTACAATTTCTTCATTTTCGAGGTGGTGAAGGCGCACGTCGCAGCATCGCCCAAGTATCCTGAGACTCTGCATTACACAGGCGATGGTGTATTCATGCTCTCAGGAAAGACCGTCAACCGCAGGTCACTGTTCAGCGAGAGGCTTTTGTAAAAAACATTTAGAAAACTCTCTAACATTCTTCAGGATGATTTCTATTGCTGCCCTGCAGGCATTTGGTAAATTCCCAGCTTTTCGGATTCAACGAGAGTTTGAATATCTGCGGGGCTGGCGTAAATGAAAGGCCTGTTTTCAAGGACATTATAACGCCATTTTATTAGCCATAATCCCATAGGGCTGGTTACCATATACAGCAAAATGGAGAAAATGGAACAGACCACCGCGAATTTTTTTAATGCTTTTTTATTTTCTTTTAAGAAATCCATGCCCGCAATATATAAAAAAGAGAGCAGTAATGCGGAGAAAACTGAATAACGGGAAATTAAAGCTGTTTGATAACCATTTCCGCTTCTGCCAACCGCGAGTTCGAGCCCGATGAGTATGATCCAGACCACCGACCAAAAAATGAACCCGCCATTTCTTTTGTAAAGACCTTTTACACCGAGATACGCAAAAGATATAACAAACAGCATCCCGGATATCGCGGCTTCGTAAACGGATTTCATTATATTATAACCCGGGTTTAAATTGTTCGAATTCACTAAAGATTTCCCCATCTCGAATTGCATATAGGTCCCCATAAATGTATTGCCCAGATTAGCCAGGCTGTACAGCGCAAGACGCCACGGATTTCCCTTGATGGGGGGAGTAAATGAAGGTTTTACATAATTCAAAAAATAAAAATATACCCCAAAAAGCAAGGCTAATACCATAAAGGAAACTAATAATTCCGAATACCTTTTTCTGCTGACGAGGACTAAAAGAACGATCGGGGCCAATATGAAGCCGCTGCCGCTTGTGAAGATGGATATCGCGACCAGGAAAAGAGAACAGGCAAGCCCAGCTGGGCCGGGCCGCTTGGTTAAAACATATAAAGATGCGAGAGGGAAAAAAATTCCGTAATACGACTGAATAGAAGACATCGCCCATGTAATCTGGTCCCAACGTACAAAATTAAACGTAATGAACATCACAGGGATAAAATATCCGATCTTAAGTCCGGAATCCCTGAACTCACGGAAAATAACATAAACAGACAGAGCCCATCCGATATTGCCCAGGATTATCAGCTGGATAAAATTTACTCTCCCGTATATTTTGTATTGTGCCAATTCTACAATGCGATTAAAAAATATCCTGTGCTCGCCATACTGCTCAAAAAGAAGACCAGATTTTTCATGAAATCCGGACGCAAGCACAAAACGGTTAAGGAACCTTAGGACGGCGGAATAGTCATCCGAGAGAAAAGGGATATTTAAGCTATACTTAAACAAAACGTACCAATAAAGCACAAAAGGCGTGCTAAGCGCCAGCACGGAACCTATATTTCCGGTATTGCTAAAAGGTCTCTTACTTAGTTTTTCCTGTATCATTTTTTATTTATATTTGGTCCATGATCACATTCGCTGCGCTGATTATAACATCTGTGCAGATTTGCGAGCCTTTGATATAACCCTTTGCGGAAAAATTAGGAGCCCTCTTGACAAATAATTATTATCAATTTAGAATTAATCTAAATGAAAGAGAAGACAAAAGCACAAGATATATGCGAGGAACTCGGATTGAAACTGACTCCGCAGAGGATGGCGATTCTGGGCTATCTGGACGGGAACACCTCGCACCCTTCGGCCGAGGACATCTTTGCCGCGGTATCGAGACGTTTCCCCGGGATGTCCCTGGCCACAGTATATAACACGCTGGCGTCCCTGAAAGAAAAAGGGAAACTCCTTGAGCTTACTATAGACCCCGCAAAAAAACGTTATGACCCGGACACCAGGCCGCATCATCATCTCATCTGCCTGGATTGCAAACGCGTAAGCGATATAGACCGGGCATTCGATCTGGAAATACCCGATTCCCTCAGAAATGGTTTCCAGATCACCGGCAACCATATTGAATTTTACGGATACTGCCCCGAATGCAAAGGGGCTGCCGTTAAAAGATAAAAATCTCAATAATATTTATTGGAGGCAAACAGACATGTGCCTGGACCATAAGATAGCGTGCAGCTGCGGGAAATCCGCCGCGAGTTTCAATCTGAAAGACGATGCCATGCCACCGGAGATAATCAGGAACCTTTATTGCCCCGAGTGTTCTTCAGACCTGAGTTTTGACGCCTCATCCATGATCGCGGACAACGGCTGGGTGATCGATTACGATATGGAGATCGCAAGTTTTGCCGCAGCCTCCAAGCTGCCCAGGCGCGGCATCACCCCGGAATTTCTCTTTGACGAGGGCTACTGTACGTGGAAGGGCGTCTACCCCGGCGACGTGGAAGATTCGGCGGCTGAAAAAACGGAACTCCTGAAGATATGCAGCGAGGACCGCCAGAAATACATCCTGGAGTTCAAAAAATGGGCGATTGGACGCATGGGCCGCCTGGCCCAGGAGGGCTGGAGGAAGGCAAAGGAAGCATAGCGCTGCATTAAATAAAAAGAAAAAGAAGAGGGCGGTAAATCCCGCCCTCTTCTTTTTCTGGTCATTGCGATAGGAGCCCCCGTGGAAAAAATCCCGTTGCAGCGTAAACGAATGAAACGTCAACCTGGATTCCCGCCTAAATCATGCGGGAATGACGTCGCAAATCTTTTTTTGTCATGCCCGAGGACTGTAATCGGGCATCCATTTTGACTTTATGAAAACTTATTTTTAAGACAGGGTGCCCGGCTTTAACCTGCCGCTTCCCCTTCTTCTTCCACAAAGGAGAGGCATTTTGTTTTCTTTATAAGCCCATCCATATACTGCTTGAATTTTTCGGGCACCAGCCATTTTATTCCCAGCTTGTCCGCCCATTTTATTATCCCCTGATCCGCCGATACAAGCAGCGCGTCCAGTTCCATTGCAAGCAGTATCAGGTCCACGTCCTCTTTGCTGTCTATTATCCCTTCCCGCAGCGCCTCCCGGTATTTGCGCCTGAGGTCCTGTACTATCTCGTCAAGCGCCCTGCCTTCCGGGTTCCTGGCCGCGCGCTCGGCAAGTCTTAACCCTTTATTGATGCGCTCCCGGATGTCCTCCACAAGTTCGTAGAGCAGGTACGCAGGGGTGGTGAGTTCGTACTTTTTCGGAGATTTCTGATGCAGATACACGAACAGCTCCCCCGGTATCTTCTCCTGCTCGATGAAATTCGACAGCTCGTTGAATATGGAAGGCGGCATATAAAATTCGAAAGCCGTGGCCTGGGCGGCGAGCAAAAGGAATTTTTCCAGAGCCGCGGTCGGGTTTGGCCCGAAGCTCCGCCTTACATCCGGATTAACAAAGAGGCTTGTATCCAGGACAACTGCGCCTTTTTTATTTTTAAAGTTTACTTCTTCCATAGATATCAAACCGGTAGGAATTCCATTTGCCGCATCCGGGGCACCTGCCTCCCCATTCAGAGGAGAGATGTCCGCAGGAACCGCAGCTGTAAAAGAGCTTGCAGGGCTGCATGTCGGCGGCCCTCTTGAAGGCATGTGCGGCCTTCTCGTAGCGTTCGCGCCTCATGTACAGCTCACCCAGCAGGCTGCAAACGGGCGAGAAGTTTTCCGCCGACTCGAAACCTTTCAGGCTTTCGAGAGCGTCGTCTATCATTTCAAGGCGTTGATAGAGCTTGCCAAGAAGGAACTTCAGCATCGGGTCGGACGGATTGGCTGCAAGCGCGTTTTGATAGAGCTTTATTATACGGTCCGGCTCCCCTTTGTTTATCAGCAGGTCCTCAAGCCTGGCCAGCAGTATCACCGAGCCTGTCTGGGCGTAGCCCCGCTCCAGGAATTCCACCGCCTGTTCGTCTTCTCCCTGTCCAAGCAGCACCTCGGCCGCCCCTAAATATGAAGGGATGAACTCCTTTTCATACCTGAGCACCATCCGGAAGAGCTTCCCCGCCCGGTCAAGATCGTTTGCCTCAAGCAGCTGTCTTGCATGCTCATATCTGTAGCCGTTAAGCTTTGCCTCCTCCGCCTTGTGTTCCGGGAGGTGCTCCAGTTTCAATATCGATTTTTGCACCTCGACAAGCTCCGGCCACCGCTCGACCTTCTCGAGTATCGAACGTTTGCTTGCCAGGGCCGAAAGGTTGCCGGGATCCAACTCCAGTATCTCCTCGGCATAGTTCAATGCGCTGTCCCATTTTGACAGCGCCTCCATGCATTGCTCAAGCAGCAGAAGCGCTTCCATGCTCTTGCCCCCTGATGCGGCAAGCGCCCGTTTGTAATATTCAGCCGCTTTCTCATGCTGCGACAGGAAAGAGTAAATATCGCCCATCCTTAAAAGGGCGTCCACGTGCTCCGGGTCCTCTTTCAGTATGGTGTCCAGTATCTCTTTTGCTTCTTCCCTGTTGTTTGCCAGTATCTGGTTTATGGCCTTCGAGTAAAGCCCTTCGAGCCACTCCTCTTTTTTCTGCCTTTTCACATGCCTGTAATTATCTATGAACCGCTTGGTGTCCCGTAATGCCACAAGGATGAGCATCAGGAAGACACCGGAGACAACGGAAAAAAGGATAAGCCCTATTTTGGGGACCGAATATGTGCCCTGAAACGGCACATGTATCATGGTAGCGTCGTAGTTGTTGAGCGCAAAAAGGGCCACGGCGGCAAAAAAGAGTGTCAGTATGAAAATGGCTATCTTGGTCATGGTTTTTTATGCGTGGTGGTATCCCCTGCCCTTTACAATGCTGAGGCCGCGGTATATCTGCTCCAGGAGGACCACTCTAGCCAGCTCGTGCGGCAATGTCATCCGCGAAAGCGACAGCTTCCTCGACGCGGCTTCCTTCACCTGGGCGGAGACTCCGTAGGGCCCCCCTATAACGAACCGGCAGGAATTTTTATCCCTGAAAAATTCGGCAAACTCCACAGAACTCATCATTTCGCCTGTCTCATCGAGCAAAACGAAATCGCCGGCCTGCTTCACTATCCTTCCGCCTTCCTCAAACAGGGCCGACGACGGTTTTCGCTTTTCTGAAAAAACACCCTTTGCCTCTTTTATTTCCGTGGTCTCAATATTCGCCATGGTGCCGATGTCTTTAATATACTTCTTTATCGCCTCTTTTATAAACTTTTCTTTAGTCCTGCCCATCCATAAAACGCTTATTTTCATTCAATCGTTTCTGGTTTTTCTGTCTGAGTTTCAATGGGCACATCAAGGCGCGGAGCATCCAGCCAGAGTTTTTCAAGCTCGTAAAAGGCCCTCGTCTCCTCCTCGAATATGTGGACCACGACATCACCGAAATCGATGAGTACCCATCTGGCGTTCGAAACCCCTTCGACCCCCAACGGTCTCGCACCCTTTGCCTTGAAGGTCTCGGCTACATAGTCAGCGATGGTCCTTACCTGGGTGGTGCTGGTGCCGGAGCAGATCACAAAAAACTCGGTAAAAGAGGTAAGCCCCTCCATATTGAGCACGAGTACATCTAAAGCCTGCTTCTCCGAGGCAAGGCGGGCTATAAGCAGGGCCTTTTCCCTGCTGTCCATATTTTTCTGCTCATGATTTTTGTCTTTATTCTGTGGCAAACCGGTCTCTCTTAAATTGAATTTTTTTTAAGATCAAAAAAATTAAAACTCAAAAAATTATTTTGTTCTGAATTATAAAAGATAGGACCCGTTCTGGCAATAGATATCTGACGCTTTTGCCCATTCTAAGCAGCGCCCGAATGCGCCTGGCGGATATCTCCATCTCCGTCACCCTCACAAGGTGCAAGGCCTTTCCGCTTGCAAGTTTCAGCCTGACCGCCTTGACGGTCTTTTTCCCGTCATCGAGGGCGGCTATTTCCAGCCGCTTTTTCGATCTTTTCAAAGACAGGGCATTTTGCCCCTTTGAGACAAACTGCGACTCCAATATATCGGAAAACAGATACCCGGGGCGGGATACCACCGCAAAATCCGCGAGCTCGACGAGCCGTTCCGGCCTCCACCAGAGATGGAGGTCCATAAAAACATCTATCCCCGTGATAAAACAAAACCGCTTGCCGGGGTACATTTCCGAAAGCCTCTCAAGCGTGTTTACCGTGTAAGACGGGCCCGCATTTTTACACTCAAGGTCCGAGACCTCAAAAAAGGGATTGCCCGCCGCCGCCAGTTTTACCATCTGAAGCCTTTTTCGCGCGGGGGCCAGCCCGGAACCCTTCTTCAGGGGCGGGTTTCCGGCGGGGACGAAGAGGACCTTTTCAAGCCGTAAGACTTCCCTTACCTCTTCGGCCACTCTCAGGTGAGCGGTATGCACGGGATTGAACGTGCCCCCCATTACCCCTATGCCGGAGAGATTTTGATTTTTTTTGATTTCCTTGTTCCCCCTGTTTCACTATGTGGAGATGTCGTCTTCCACAGGGGGTATCTCCCTGCCGTAAACACGCGCAAGTATCTCGCCCGCCCCTTTTTTGATCAGGGACTCGGCCAGCCTCACGCCAAGCTTCTCCGCATCCGCGGGATCGCCTTCCATGCTTTCCCTTAAAGTCTGTGAACCCGAGGGGTCTCCGACAAGACCATCCATTATGAGCTTTCCCCCTCCGGGCGCAAGCCTTGCATATGCGGCTATCGGCACCTGGCAGCCCCCTTCAAGCCTCAGGAGATATGCCCTTTCAGCCCTTACGGCCACCGAAGTTTCGGCATGGTCAAGACGCGCCAAAAGGGCGTTTATTTCCGGGTCTTCACGTCTGCACTCTATCCCCACGGCCCCCTGCCCTATTGCTGGAAGCATTACTTCCGCCGGTATGGTCTCGGTTATCCTGTCCGCAAAACCAAGCCTCTTCATTCCGGCAACGGCAAGGATTATGGCGTCGTATTCCCCTTCATCCAGCTTTCTTAGCCTCGTATCCAGATTGCCCCTGAGACTGCTTACTTTCAGGTCCGGCCTGGAGTTAAGAAGCTGGCAGGTGCGCCTCAGACTGCTTGTGCCGATATGCGCGCCCCTGGGAAGCTCCGAAAATTTAAGCCCGTTTCTGGAGACAAACGCGTCTCCCGGGTTTTCTCTTTTGCAGATGGCGGCCAGGTGCAGCTCGCAGGGAAGTTCAGTGGGGACATCCTTCATGCTGTGCACTGCGATGTCCGCCCGCCGCTCAAGGAGGGCCTCCTCTATTTCCTTGACGAAAAGCCCCTTTCCCCCGACTTGAGCGAGCGGCACGTCGAGTATCTTGTCCCCGGTCGTCTTTATGATATTGAGTTCCACTTCAAGAGACGGGTCGAGCTTCTTAAGCTCCGATTCCACCCACCGGGCCTGCCAGAGTGCAAGTTTACTGCCGCGTGTTCCTATGACCAGTTTTTTCATAAAAAGTTCAGTCTCCGTTAAGAAAGGTCGTAAAGTTTTCTAATAATGGCTATAAACAGGTCCCGGTCCTCGACATCCTCCTTGAGAGCGGCCGTGGGGGAGTGGATAAGCTTGTTTACTATCGCTGTAGCCATCTGCCGCACTGCCCCCTGCTGCTTTTCATCCATAGGCACCCGGTTAAAAAGCCTCTCAAGCTCCGCCTCGCCTATGCACTGCGCCTTCTGTCTTAAGGCGACGACGGTGGGGATGCTCTGAAGAGATGCGGCCCAGCGCTCAAATACATCCACCTCGCCGGTTATTATGTCCTCGGCCTTCTGGGCCTCCTTGCCGCGCTCGTTCTTGTTCGAGTCCACGACTCCCTGGAGGTCGTCCACATCATATAGATATACGTTTTCAAGCCCGTTTATCTTTGGGTCTATGTTCCTTGGCACCGATATGTCTATCATGAAGACAGGCCTCTGTTTGCGCTCTTTCATTATATTGTGCAGGTCCTGCTTGAAAACCACGTAATTCGGGGCCCCAGTGGAGCAGATCACAATGTCCGAATGGACCATCTCATCCTTGAAGGCGGAAAAAGTGACGGCCCTGCCGTTAAAATCCTGGGCAAGTTCGCAGCCCCTCTCAAATGTCCTGTTGGCTACAACTATTTCCCTGACCCCGTTATTCATCAGATGCCGCGCGGCCAGCTCGGCCATCTCTCCCGCCCCAAGCAGGAGAACGGATTTTCCCCCAAGGTCATTGAATATCTTTCTTGCCAGCTCCACGGCGGCAAAACTTATCGAGACGGCGTTTTCGGCAACTTTGGTTTCGGTGCGCACCCGCTTTGCAACCGAGATGGCTTTTTTCATAAGCCTGTTCATGAGCACGCCCGTGGCTTTCTTTTCAAGGGCGAACTGGAAAGCGGCCTTGACCTGGCCAAGGATCTGGGGCTCGCCCACCACCATGGAATCAAGACTGGAGGCCACGCGGAAGATATGCCTGACTGCCGGGGAATCGTTATGAAAATAAAGGGCCTTATCCAGGAGCTTTTCCGGTATAGAATGGAAGGCGCTTATGAACTGCTTTACCTGGCCCGTTGCTTCTCCCGGGTCCTCAACGCCCATATATATTTCCACCCGGTTGCAGGTGGAGATTATAATGGCCTCTTTCACCTGGGGCAAAGCCAAAATCGCGCTCAGGCCCTGCTCCAGCTTCTCCCCTGTGAAGGCAAGTTTCTCCCTTACCTCTACATCAGCGCTCTTGTGGTTTAATCCCGCTACAAGAACTCTCATGTGAGGGGCCCCTCATAGAAAAACATGAGACCCTTTCTGCAGAAGCGCCAGTCCGGCGAAAGCCCCAATTATGGTGAGGAAGCCCAATATGGAAAGGGCGGCCGCCCTCCTTCCCCGCCATCCCCGCTGAAGCCTCGCGTGCAGAACGATTCCGAAGATCAGCCAGGTGACCAGGGCCCATATCTGCCTGGGTTCCCAGCTTATATAGCTGCCCCAGGCGTTATCGGCCCAGATGGAGCCGCTTATTATCGCGATCGTGAACAGGGGAAACCCGGCCGTGACAAGCCGGTAATTTATTTCATCGAGCACATGCAGGGAAGGAAGCCTGGAGAACAGGCCGCCAAGATGCTTGCTCTTCACATAGTGCTCCTGGACCAGATACATGAAGCCCACCCCTGCCGCCATTGCGAAAGCCGCATTCGCCAGAAACGCAAATACCGTGTGCACCCCAAGCCACTGGCTCCTTAGCACAGGGGAAAGCGGTTTCATCTCGGGAGGCAGGATAAAAGAGATAAACATCAGCAGAAAAGCCAGAGGCGTTATGAAAGAACCCATCAGCCCGACCTTGTAACGGTATTCAAGAATAAAGAAAAGCAGGAATATGCACCATGCAAAAAAAGAGGTCGCTTCGCGAGGGTTTACAAAAGGGACGTGTCCGGCCATGAACCCGGTGTAAAAAATGTATACCGTGTGGAAACCGAAACCGACCAAAGCCGACAGCAGCATGAGTTTTGGGAATATTTTTGTTTTTGTGCTCTTTGAGAGGTCCAGGAGAGAAAAGATCATCGCGCAGAAATAAAAGGCGAGGCTTATATCAAATGTAATTGCTCCCATCAGTTTTTTGTCTTTAAGACTTTCCCCTTCCCCTCACTCTCTGCCATCTTTCCAAAACCCCGGCGGCACATGAAGCTATCTCGCCGCAGAAGGTCACGTCTTTTTTAAAAACATCCGGCCCGGACGGCAAGACGGCTCCAGTGGGCCTGTAAACTACATCCGCAAGGCGCAGGGTAGATTCCGCCCCGCTTTTAAAAACAGGACCGCTCATAAATATTACAATATTGGGGTTTAAAAGCTCAACGGCGCTGTTGCCCTCCACCAGGACGGCGCTGAAACCGCGCATCTCATCTATCGCCATTTCAAGGGCTTCCCCCAGATCGTCACCGCCAGGGCTTGAGACCCAGACCGCGCGACAGGCCCCGGCCTTGAGCATCCTGGAAGTGTCTTTGCCTTCTTCAAGGAGGGTTGAACTATCGGTCACAACGGAGGTGTAAATGCCGGTCTTTGTGAATTTGACGACTCCCCAAGGGGAACGCTCATCCAGCAGCCCGGCTTTGGATGCCTCTTTCAGGAGCGCTTCGGCCATGGTGGTCTTACCGGAGCCGCTGCCAGCCCCGCATATGCCGATCAAGACAGGCATACGCTTGTCACTTGCCACTTGTAATTTGCTGCCTGAATGAAATGCCCTTACTCGCCCGCGGCCTCTTCCCTGTTTTCTTCCTTGTAACCGCAGGCTTTCTCAGGACAGAAGACAACAGCACCCTCTTTGGTCTTTTTTTCGAGCAGGTAGGGACTGCCGCAGCTTGGGCAAGCCCTGTTCACCGGGCGGTACCACGATATGAATTTGCAATTCGGGTAATTGCTGCAGCTGTAAAAAGATCTTCCTTTTTTGGAACGGCGTTCCACCACATCGCCGCCGTCCATCGGGCATTTCACGCCCAAAGAGACCGGTTTAGTGGTCTTGCACTCGGGGTATCCGGAACAGGCAAGGAATTTCCCGAACCGCCCCGTCCTCAGCACCATCGGCGCGCCGCATTTTTCGCAGACCTCGGTTGTCTGCTCAACCGCCAGCTTGTCGCCTTCAAGCGGACGGGTAAAACGGCATTCCGGATAGCCGCTGCAGGCCAGGAACCAGCCGTGCCTCCCCCATCTCTTGACCATGGGAAGCCCGCATTTTTCGCACTTCTCTTCAGTCATTACATCTTCGGGCCGTACCTTGCCCGGAGTCTTCATGGCCGTTTCAAGGTCCTGGCTGAAGGGCTGATAAAAGTCCTTAATTACCTGGGGCCATTGCATCTTGCCCTGTTCTATCTGGTCGAGTTCGTCTTCCATCCGGGCCGTAAAACCGACATCCATCAACTCTGGAAATTTTTCGACGAGCAAATCGTTCACGAGCACGCCAAGGTCGGTGGGCTTGAACTTGCCCGTTTCTTTGGTAACGTACTTCCTGTCCTGGATAGTCGAGAGTATCGCGGCATAAGTGCTTGGTCTTCCTATGCCCTTTTCTTCAAGGGTCTTTACAAGGCTTGCCTCGGTGTACCTTGGCGGCGGCTGCGTGAAATGCTGGCCCGGCTTAAACTCAAGGAGTTTCAGGGCATCGTTTTCTTCGAGCACCGGCAGCAAGCCCTCCTCCTCTTCGCCCGCAATGTCCTTATAAAGGACAAGGAAACCATCGAACCTTACGACCGTTCCGCTTGCCTTGAAAACGGCTGCGACATTGCCGGATTTTGAGGAAATCGTAAACGCCGTCTGATCGAGCTGGGCAGGCGCCATCTGGCTGGCCAGAAAGCGGTTCCAGACAAGGGTGTACAGCCTGAACTGGTCCTTTGATAAAAAGGACTTTACCGATTCCGGGGCCCTTTCCATATAGGTCGGCCGTATGGCTTCGTGGGCCTCCTGCGCCGACGCCTTGCTCTTGTATTTAGGCGGTTTTTCGGGAAGATATTTTTCCCCGAAACGGCCGGTTACGAGCTTTCTCGCCCACTGCTGCGCTTCCTGTGCCACATTGACCGAATCGGTCCTCATGTAAGTTATAAGCCCCACCGGGCCTTCCGCTCCCAGCTCTATGCCTTCATAGAGCTGCTGGGCAAGCATCATCGTTTTTTTGGCCGAAAACTGCAGCCTTTGAAACGCTTCCTGCTGCAATGTGCTTGTGATGAACGGCGGGGCCGGGGAGCGCTTGCGGAGTTTCTTTTCGATGCCGGAAAGCACATACTCCAGGCCTTTAATGGATTCCACCGCCTTTTGGGCATCCTCAGCGGTTTTAAGCAGGAATTTTTTGCCGCCAGTTTTGGCGTTTCTCTCAGTTACCAGCTCGCCGCCAAGCGTGTGGAGACGCGCGGGGAAACTCTGGTTGGAAGGGCCTTCGAAAATTCCCTCGACCGACCAGTATTCCTCCTGGTTAAAGCCTTCTATCTCCCGTTCGCGCTCGACTACCAGTCTTACTGCGACCGACTGGACCCGCCCGGCGCTAAGTCCTTTTCTTACCTTCCTCCATAAAAGAGGTGACAGCTCATAGCCCACGAGCCGGTCAAGCACCCTTCTTGCCTGCTGCGCGTCCACCATATTGGCATCTATTTCCCCCGGGTGCTCCATTGCTTCCTTAACGGCCCTTTCCGTTATCTCATGGAAGCTGACCCTGTAGAGTTTTTGTGAATTCCCGCCCTTTCTGTTGTCTCCAAGTTCGTAGGCTATGTGATAGGCGATCGCCTCTCCCTCGCGGTCCGGGTCGGGGGCCAGAAACACTTTTTCGGCCTTTTTTGAAGCGGCCTTAAGCTCTCTGACTACTTTTTCCTTGCCGGGAATGACCACATATTTGGGCTTGAAATCTTTATCTTTATCGACGCCAAGCTCTTTGGCGGGCAGGTCCTTTATGTGCCCTATGGACGCCTTGACGGAAAATTCCTTACCAAGGATCTTGTTTAGCGTGCGCGCCTTCGCGGGCGACTCTACGATGACTAAAAAACTCATACTTTAATTCTCCGGTCCTTTATAAGAAACTATATTTTTCATTTGAAGTTTTTCATTCCGGCTTGTCCGGAATCTTTCCGGAAAAGAAGGACTCCCGACGCGCTTCGGGACCAGAAAAATCCCTTCGCTTGCGGGAATGACAATATTTGATTGCCGGGTTAATAACATTAATTTAAAAACTCCCTTCACGCATTTTAGCAGATAAAGAACTTTTTTCCAGCGGCCTGCCTCACAAGACCCTTAAGTTCAAGCTGAAGCAGGACCCCCATGATATGGGCCGGCCCCATCCCAAGCTGCCTTGCTATATCGTCTATGTGCACGGGTTCAGGACCCAGCATTTCGACCACCTGTTTTTCTTCCGGGGCAAGGGACGACTTAAGGCCGCCCAGGCTTACCCGCTCATTGCCAGCTGCGTCAGAGCCCGCCGGCAGACTTAAAAATCCTTTGAGCACCGGGGCCAGTTCCTCAATGATATCATCGATGCCGGTGACCACCTTTGCGCCGTTTTTTATGAGTTCATTCGTGCCCCTGGAGACGGCCGAGCTGATATTGCCCGGAATGGAAAAAACCTCCTTGCCCTGTTCAAGGGCATAATTGGCGGTTATGAGAGAACCACTGCCCTTGCCCGCCTCGACCACCAGGACGCCCATTGAAAGCCCGCTTATTATCCTGTTTCTCCTTGGAAAATTTTCCCTGTTTGGCCCGGTGCCGGGCGGAAACTCGCTGACGACCGCGCCGGATTCGGCCAGGCTCTGCATCAAAACGTAATTTTCAGGCGGATAAGGCACGTCCAGGCCGGAGCCCATTACCGCTACGCTCCTGCCGCCTGCCTGAAGCGCTCCTTTATGGGCAGCGGAATCTATGCCCCTTGCAAGCCCGCTTACTATCGTAAACCCCTTTTTTGCAAGCCCTGCGGAAATATTTTCGGCATGCAGCTTACCGTAATGGGTTGGCATCCGTGTGCCCACTATGCCTATCGCGTATTTATCTTCTTCCAGGATATCCCCCTTCATATACAGGACGGGAGGGCAATCGAATATGTTTTTAAGCTGCCCGGGATACTCCACGGAATCTATTGTAAGGACCTTTATGCCGGTTTCAGCCGCCCGTCCGAGCATACGGCGGACATCCTGCCAGCCTTTGAATTTAAGAATGCCCTCGATCTTCTTTTCGCCTATGCCGGACCCGGCAAGCTCTTTTTTGGAGGCCCCGAATACGGCCTTAGCGCTGCCGAATACGGAAAAGAGCTTTTTAATGGTTTGCGGCCCTACTTCGGGAACAAAAGTAAGGGCGACCAGGCATTCCTTCTCTTTTTCTCTCTCTTTTTCTTTTACTTTCTTTGTCCTTTTCCGCTTCTGCCATTCATCTTAAGCAATAGGCCTGTCTAATAAATAACCCGGCTGATTCAAGAAGACCTTTCAAATCAAATTAAATTAAATCAAATCAAAAAGATTCCGGGCGGATGAGTTTTTCCACCCTGAGCCTGAGCGCGTTCAGTTTGATAAAACCCTCCGCGTCCTTCTGGTCATAAATATTTTCTTCCTCGAAGGTGGCCAGGTCCGGGTGATACAGGCTTTTGGGAGATTTCCTGCCGGTCACCATGATGCTGCCTTTATATAGTTTTAATCTGGCAGTGCCGGTCACATTCTCCTGGGCGTTATCCATAAGCCCCTGAAGGAGCTTTCTTTCAGGGGAAAACCAGAACCCGTTATAAACAAGCTCCGCGTATCTGGGAATAAGAGCGTCTCTTTGATGGAGCATCTCCCTGTCCATGGTGATGGATTCCACCGCCCTGTGCGCCGCGTGCAGCACCGTGCCGCCCGGGGTCTCATAAACGCCCCTTGATTTCATCCCCACAAACCGGTTTTCCACGAGGTCCACACGCCCTATCCCGTTTTCACCCGCGATGCCGTTCAGCGTTTTCAATATCTCAAGCGGCCCCATCCTTTTCCCATCAACCGCCACCGGGTTTCCGTTTTCATATTCGATCTCGATGGTCCTTGGCGTATCCGGCGCCTTTTCCGGAGGCACGGCCATCGTGAACATCTCAGCCGGAGGTGCGGCCCAGGGGTCTTCGAGAACGCCCCCTTCATAGCTTATATGGAAAATATTTCTGTCCGTGCTGTAGGGTTTCTCTTTGGTCGCCGTGACCGGGATATTGTTTTTTGATGCGTAATCGATAAGACTTTGCCTGGATTTGAAGGGCCAGACCCTCCAGGGCGCAATTATCTTTATGTCAGGCTTCAGGGCATAGCAGGTCAGCTCGAAACGGACCTGATCGTTGCCTTTGCCGGTGGCCCCATGGGCGACCGCTTCGGCCCCTTCTTTTTTTGCTATCTCTATCAGTTTTTTTGCTATGAGCGGACGCGCTATGGAGGTGCCCAGAAGATAAGACCCTTCATAAACCGCATTTGCGCGGAGCATCGGGAAGATATAGTCCCGCACGAACTCCTCACGCAGGTCCTCTATATATATATTGGAAGCACCCGTCTTTAAGGCCTTCTCGTCCAGCCCGCCAAGCTCCTCTTCCTGCCCCAGATCGGCACAGAAGGCGATGATTTCCGCCCCGTAAGTTTCCTTTAGCCACTTGATGGCTACCGAGGTATCAAGCCCCCCCGAATAGGCAAGCACTATTTTCATCTCGCGCACCCCGCATAAAAAATTTTCTCTTATTATTCAATAAAACAGGCCCGTTCGAGAACAGGCGGGCAAGCAAGGTAAAAACATAGCACAAAATAAAATTAAATGTAAACGCAGGGGCCGGCACCCCACGTCCCTAGCAAAACTCCCGGCATCAGGGGCATTAAGCAATCTGCCGCCATATCATTCCTGCTTTTTTCTTAAATTAATTATAAATGTCCGCAAGCCCTTTTTTTGTGTTTTCCTGTTCAAACTGGAAATTCTAACCTCGCGATTTCAAATTATTTTTTTAAGTGTGCTGTTCAAAGTGTTCAAAGCACACCGCTCAAAACTCCTTTCCGGCTTTGGTCCTTTAAAAGGCCCTGCCAGCCCTCATCATAATCCTCCACGCCACGGCGTTGTCCATATAAACAGTTCATGTGATATGTTTCATGAACTCATGCCGCGCCAGTAAAAAAAGAGAAGATTTCCTCTGAAACATGGGCATTCCGCGAGAGCCAGTATTTTTCAACAGTGCGTCCAGGATTCCTTATGTAGGCGGCCCTTACATTTTTAGCATGTTTTGTCCTGAAGTACGCGCTGCTGTATTGTTCAGGCTGTGGAGATTTCGAGTTGATATTTATCTTTTGGGCGTAGGGGCGGGGCCTGCTCCGCCCGCCTTTTTCATCTGTCATAAAATATCAAGATTCAAGACCTGCTCTCTGCTCTCTGTCTCTGCTCTTGTGCGGATTTTTAATGATGTGGGATGTGAACCGGATTTTTTAATTATTACTGATGCAAGTTTAAAACTGTTCGTCTTTCCACATCTCCTTTGTAAACTTGACGCAGTTGTTTCTCCCCCTGTTTTTGGCCTCATAGAGGGCAACGTCGGCAAATTTTATGCACTGCCAGAAGCTGCTGGCATCCCGCGGAAATTCGCTGATGCCAAAGCTGATTGTTTTCTTGAGAATTCCATCTGACACTTTAAATTTTGAATTTTCCACTTTTTCCCTTATTTTTTCAGCTATGGAGGCAGACTCATCATCGGCGGCATCCACAAGCACAATGAGAAATTCCTCGCCCCCGAACCTGATGACCATGTCGGAGGCGCGGACATTTTTTTTAAGTATTTCAGCCGTTTCCTTCAGTATTCCGTCACCGGCGTTGTGTCCATATACGTCATTGACCTGCTTGAAAAAATCCAGGTCGCCCATGATGATCCCTAGGTTTTTGCCTCTCCGCATGGCCCCCGCGATAAGGCTTTCCGCATACTCTTGGAGAAATCGCCTGTTGTGGAGCCCGGTCAGTGGGTCTTTCATGGCGGACTCCCTGAGTGTAGCCATAAGCCTCTTGGACTCTATTACCGGCATAGACTCATCGATAAGCCGGCGAGCGCTATCCGTCCAGGCTTCAACGGCTTCCTTGTGAAGGCCGCTCATGTAGGCTTTATCAACAATGAACTGCACCACTCCACTGGCAGTGCTTCCGGCCATCATGGGTATGCAAATGTGCTCCATTTCGGGGCCTTTAAGAAAATATCTGCAGATGCCTGAATTATTGATGGAAGATATAAGATGCCCCGTTCTTTTTGCCCTGCAGAGGGAGCAGTTTTCCAGCATCTCTTGGTTGCAGGAAATCTCAGCGCCGGAGAGTTCCACCGGATAGACCAGCTTCATCTTGTTCTGGCTATTGGCTATTTCGTAAATGGTTACTCCGTCAAAATCGTAATAATTGAATTCCCTGCCGAGTCGCGAGTAGACTTCCGCCAGGTCATCATCTTCTTCGATTATTTTTTTGAACTTGGCTATGTCTTCCATGTTGTTTACCATTATGCGGAAGGCCCGGATTATGCCGTCCACGCTCCTTGACAGCCTGATTATCTCGTCCCCATCCTTCTCATCACCCGTCTTCGGACCAGATTGCTTTTCCACCATTGCCTTCATATCATCCACAAGCTTGTCCAGCGGCTTGTGGGTAAAATTCACTGTCGCCGTAACAACAAAGCTGGCCAGTAAAAGGGTCAGAAGGCCCAAAAAAGCAAATGTGCTCTGCCAGGATCTTATATCTGCCAAGGTCTCTTTAAGAGGCACCCGAATATTGATTATGCCGAGCACATCACCATTATTTACGTTATGACAGGCAAGACAACTCTCAGAGCCATCGGTTGTGGCGATAAAAGGATAAACACCACGGATATAATTGCCGTCGATGTAAACTTTCTTTTTTCCGCTTTGAAGGACCCGGGTTTCAACGCTGTCCGGAACGGTATTGTAACGATCATAAGAGATTGCCCCATATTGGTCCATAATTTTTTTGCCCGCTACGACTTTTATATCGGCTATGCTATGCATTTGGTCCAGATAATTGTTCAGCGACTTCTGAGTGTAAGTCCCGCCTATCATCATAGATGTCAACGCATTGACAACGGTATCACGACAATGCTGTAGGGTTACTGTCCGTTCCTGCTTTAAAACAATCTCTTTTGCCGCATACCCTGTGACAAAAATAGATACAACGATGCCGGAGGCGAGAAGAGTGATTACCGGCAGGGCCGTTTTCCATTTCAAAGAAAGTTTTTTTATTGTCATCTCTATTCGTTCGTTTCCAGTAAAAAGTATCTTATACCTTATACTTATCGTCAAAATTCGAAAAAAATTTAATGTTTTAAAATATTTGGGGCCCGGTTAAGGAATGGCTGGACAATATTATCCCTCCCATACGGGTGAAAAGTTTGCTTAGTTTACTTTTTTGAGGTCTCCATGGGTCTTTATTGATGTTTGCTTTTAGGGGGGCAATGGGGGCGAATATTCCCCAGAGGTCCGCCACTTTTTCAGGGCGGGTCCATGCTTATGAGCCTGTTTCTCAGCTCGACGAGCTTTGCCAGTTCGGCCACGAACAGCCGGTACTCCCGCCCGCCGCCCCGGCGCATGGACTCCAGAAGCGGCTCGCAAAAATACCATGTGCACCTGAAAGGCCTCTGCCGCCTGGGAAGCTCGCAGCCCGTTTTTCCAAGAAGGCTGCACACTTCATCCGGAGGCCCGAAAGCGGGCCTGGCCTCTGCTCCTAATGCCCTGTAGAATGTAAAATCCTCTCGCTCCGGCGTGCCGTGCTTGTTGGCGCAGCAGACCTTTACGCAATGGGGGCAAACAAGCCCGGTGTGCTTTTCAATATAGGGACTCAGTTTTTTGAACGACTCCGCCATAAGGAGGGCAAGACCCTCAGGAGTTTCCATGATCATTTCTATTTTTAGTATACAAACTTCGATGGTTTCACCTTTCTGAAATGTTGCATGCAATGTTGTCATTCCGGCCGGAATCTTTCTTTTATACAAATAAAAACGGGCGGGATCTTCCTTTTCCTGATAAAGAAAGATTCCGAAGCCTCTTTTCAGCTGCCGTCTTGACAAAATCAAAATTTCTCCTTACTAGTAAGAATATTCTTAATGAGAAAGGATTTTGAACAAGCGCCAGGCGGAAACGGCATCGGCTTATATCCGGGATGCGGCAGCAAGGGGGGAAAACTGTTTTATCAACCATATCGTCTTTTGCGAGCTGGTCTGGGTGCTCGAATCCGCTTACGATTTCGGCAAACGGGAGATCTCGGATGTCCTTGAAATGATATTGATTACGAAACAGTTCGAAATCGAGCAGAAAGACATTTTAAGGCAGGCTATAAAAGACTACGCGCAAGGGAAAGGAGATCTTGCGGATTACCTTACCGGCAGGACTAACCACGGGTACGGCTGCATCCGCACCGCCACCTTCGACCGGGTGCTTAAAG
>JAKAEG010000011.1 GCA_021819985.1 Nitrospirota bacterium
GGATTCCCGATTACTACCTCGGGAATGACGGCTATTAGACGTAGCAGCATCTCCCAATATGTGCCCCCACTAGTCATTTTTGCTGCGGAAAAACGGCTTTCGCAACAGGAACTAACTAAAACAAGAGGGCCTGTCAGGAAAAGACAGGCCCTCTGTTTAAAAAAATCCTGCCACCTCAGCAACCCCTCTATCCGGCTTTCACCGGACAGGTGGTTTTGCGCCATACGGTTTCCCGTATTTTGCTTTGGTTCGGGGTGGCAGTTTCCGTATCGGATTCTTTTTTATCAGGTATCCTTTGTACTGTCAACAGGCAAAAAAATAGGCCTGTTGAAAAACCCGGATTTCATTAAAGACGTCATGCCCGAGGTATTAATCGGGCATCCAATTTGACTCGTTTTTAAATGGATTCCCGCCTACGCGGGAATGACAGACAAAATCACAACAGAGTTTCAACAGCCTTCTAAAATCGGGCGCTTGAAAGAAAAAAGGGAAATCTATTTATCCCTGTTGTCTTTTCCTGGCGTGTCCTATTTTTACTTTCCTGCCCTTGATTATGCTGTCGTTCACCGCCCCGATTACGCGGTCGGCCATATCGGACGGGACCTCGACAAAGCTGAAGGTATCATAAAGCGCGATGTTTCCGATCTTTCTTGCGGGTATGTTGGCCTCCGCTGCAATGGACCTTACCACGTCCTCCACCTTTATCTTGTCTTTTCTTCCGACAGTCATGAAAAGGCGGACAACACCCTTCTTGCCTCCCTCATAATACCCGGTCTGGATCTCTTCTATCTCCTCGATGGCCGTTTCGCCAAGCATCAGGTACATGGCGGCGGCCGCAAGGTCGCGGGGAGAGTGTTTTTCAAGCAGGCTGTCCGCCAGATGGTAAAGCGACGAATGTTTGCCCTCGCCTATCAACTCCTCGATGCTGGAGGCAAGCTCATCCTCCCTGGCCTTTTTGACTTCCGCCCCGGTAGGCAGCTTCTCTTTCATTATGTGGGTCTTTACAGACGACTCGATTAGCCTTAACTGGCGGTACTGCCTGGGAGTGACCAGGGTAATGGCCATTCCGGGTTTTCCCGCCCTGCCCGTTCTTCCTATGCGATGTATATAGCCCTCGGGGTCCTGCGGGATGCTGAAGTTTATGACATGGGAGACGTCTGGCACATCGAGTCCGCGCGCTGCCACATCGGTCGCCACGAGTATATCTATGTCGCCGCTTTTGAATTTACGCATCATCTCGTCCCTGTGGCTCTGGGTGAAGTCCCCGTGGAGCGCGCCGGCTGGGTAACCCATCTGCTGGAGTTTCCCGGAAACGTCGTCCACCTCTTTTTTGGTATGGCAAAACACCAGTGTAAGGGCCGGGCCCTCCACATCGATAAGCCTTGTCAGGGCCTTTAGCTTGTCGTCCTCCCGCACCTCGTAGAAGACCTGTTTTATTTTGGCTACGATCATCTGGCCCGCATCCACGCTTACGTGCACGGGTTTTTTCATGTAATTTTTGGCTATGGCAAGTATCTCGCGCGGCATGGTGGCCGAAAAGAGCATCGTCTGGTGTTCTTCCGGGATCTCACCGAGGATCTTTTTAATGTCCTCTATGAAACCCATATTCAGCATCTCATCAGCCTCGTCAAGCACTATGGTCCTGACATCTTTAAGGACGAGGGTCTTTCTTTGTATATGGTCCAGAAGCCGCCCCGGCGTCCCTACAATTATATCGACGCCTCTTTTGAGGTTTCTTATCTGAAGCTCTATGGACTGGCCACCGTAGATCGGCAGGCAGGCCACCCCCGCCCTGGCGCTCATCTTTACCAGTTCTGCGCATACCTGAACGGCAAGCTCGCGCGTAGGGGTAAGGATAAGGGCATATGGAAATCTGCTTTTTACCTCAGGTCTTTGCTCAAGCAAGGGGATGCCGAAGGCCGCCGTCTTGCCGGTGCCCGTCTGCGCCTGCCCGATTATGTCCTTTCCGTTAAGCGCCTGCGGTATGGCCGCCTTCTGTATCGGGGTCGGCTCCTCAAAACCCATTTCGGAGAGGGAAATTATTACCTTGTCCGAAATGCCAAAATCATGAAAGTTCGTATACTCCAAGTGGTTCTCCTTTTAAATGGTAAAATCCATTCAGAAAACTAAAAATTTTTTTTAGTGCAGCCCTATCATTATGCGGCTTTGAGCGCCTATATGTCAAAAAAATCATGGTAAATCATATTTCTGATTTTTGACTGCCCCATTTTTTGTTGACGGGCAGGAGGCCGCGTTTTATAATTTTACAATCAGATTAATTTTGAATCCAAAACGGGGGAGGTGAGCGACCGTGAAGTTTTTCGTGCCGGGACTTTTCAAGACGGCTTTTGGCTGAGGCCCTTCAGTAAAGGCCTGGTCAAGGTTTCTTTTCTTACCGGTGCGGATCTTTTTGCTTATTACTGTTTGCTGCTTTGCGGAAACGCTCGACTCCCGGTCGATCCGATAAAAAATCGGTCCTCCGAATCAACCAACCCGTAAAGAACCCGCAAAATAAAAATTCTTAAAAACAAAAAATTCCCCCGGAAACCCAGGCAGTATTCTATTTATTTGAATTTTTCGATTTTTTCAGAAATTTAAAAATTAAAAAAATAAAAATTTTGCGGAGGCAAACCGATGAAGAAACCGGGTTTTTCTGTTTTAAAGGGATTGCTTTTTTTGATTATTATCGCGGGCTTTATGTCCTTTTCATTTCCATATGAAAAGAGCGCATACGCGAAGGAAAGAAAAGGCGAGGTCACTCTCCGCTTGAATTTGAACGCGCCTGAGAAGGCAAAGGATGTAAGGTTATGGATACCCTATCCGGTTTCCGGCGGGCACCAGAGGATATATGGCGTAAATATAAAAGGCAACTTCACCCAAGAAGGGATCTACAGGGAAGGCGAACACGGCAACATCGCACTTTATGCCGAATGGAAAGGGCCGTTTAAAAAAAGGGCGCTTACGTACAGCTACAAAGTGGACAGGAGAGATTTTGTAATGAAGGATTTTCCCCGGCAGCAGATGCCTTTTTCAGAAAAAGAGTTTGCGCGCTATCTGAGGCCGACAAGTTTTGGGCCTACAAGCGGCAAGGTCAAAGCACTCGCGCTTGAGATAACAAAATATGAAAGCAGCGTTGTTGGAAAGGCCAGGGCCATCTATAACTGGATAGTCGCCAATATGTACCGTGATGAAGGGGTGAAGGGCTGCGGATACGGCAAGGTCGAACGGCTCATCACCACTCGCGGCGGGAAATGCGCCGATATATCTTCAGTTTTTGTGGCGCTCGCCAGGAGCGCGGGCGTGCCGGCCAGGGAGATATTCAGCATACGGATGCCCGAGGGCAGGACGGGCGATATGACTAAAAACCAGCACTGCTGGGCGGAATTCTATGACCCCGGTTATGGATGGGTGCCGGTCGATCCTGCGGACGTAAGGAAGGCCATGCTCAAAAAGAATACGAACAACCTGAAGGACGTCAACGACCTGGTCCAGTATTTCTTTGGCGCGGTGGACGAGAACCGGATCGCATATTACACGGGGAGGGACGTGCTGCTGGACCCCCGGCAAAGCGGAGGCCGGCTGGACTACTTCATGTATCCCTATGCCGAGGCGGATGGAAAACCAATCGGGGACATGTTCGGGTTCGATCTGGGGTATAGGATAGATTTTAAGGAGCTGTAGGACAGAAAAATTTTAAAAGCAAGGAAGCCGCCGGAATCTGGCGGCTTCCTTTTCTAGTTGAGTTCTTTTTTCTTTTTCCCCCCGCCCTCCAGGGGGTGGGGGGCTACGTCCCACTGCCCCTCGTTACGGCAGAATCTAAATGGCATCTGAATCTGCTGTCTTAAAGAAGCTTTTGCCGGACAGCTTTTAAACCCGGTCCCCACAGGAACAAGCGCAAGGCTTCCCTTCAACTTTAGCTGAACAAATGGTGCGGATAATAAAGTACGCCCTGAATACCACAGTTTTTAAATCTGTTACAATCCCGCAGAATACGAATGGAAATCTTGTATAGCAGGGTTAATGAAGGATAATAGAAAGAACGAATGAAAGTCTAACAAAAATTAGATAAAAAATCCTATGACGGTTTTACCAAATTAAAACTTATGAGCCCCCCAGGCAACAAATTCCGTAATTAGGAGAAAATGATGATAAGGAGTGTTGGGCTTCGCTGCGCTCAGCCCAACCTACATTTACTTCTTTTAATTACAGCCGCCAGAGATACCCCTTGCGTGAAACAGTTATTTTGAACCTCTTTGGACAACCGAGGCATCATTTTTTTGCTGTTCATTCCCGCTTTGCTGAATTTGTTTTTCCTTATCCGGGGCTTTTAAATTTTCTACTTTCATTACCCTGTTATCTTTATCGTAGGTGATCTTTATTCTCATCTTTGTGCCTGACGCCGCTATTTCTATGGGAGTTCCAACAGTCTCCCACAATCCGAGTGTGAACACATCTGCCACACCGTGAAACAAGGCCCTTCCGGTCCTTGTTCCCCTGCTGTAGCCCTGAACAAAAGCAAAGATATCATAATTATAATCGCCGTCCTTACTGCTATAAAGCGGCTTGCCAAATTCCGATAAAACAAGAGATCTGCTTGTCCCGATATCACAGACCGACAAATCCTTTTTGTCCGGCTGCCGCGCCGCCAAAAAAACCGAGCAGCCGTTAATAAAAATCATTACGCAGAGAACTGCTAAAACAAGGCCCAAATTTTTCATTCCCGCTCCTAAATATTTTTGGAAAAAATAGGCAAACTTACTCTCATTAAAAATGAGGAACCAACCGAAGTTGTCCCTTGCTGTCGTTGAAGTGGAAGGCCCTCGGCTGCACAATTTTAAGCAGCGGCATCCCTTCCGTCAAGTGATTTTTGCTGAAAAACGGCAGTGACGTACACCTCGCCCGGCATAATTCGGGTTCTGATACATAAAACTAACGGAAGAAATAGGTGAAGAAATAAGGGGACACCCCCCGAATTATTAAGAGTCGTTGCATTCCGTGTCGGGGCACGGAATGCCAGCAAAAGGCAAAAGGCGGGCGGAGCAAGCCCCGCCCCTACGAAAAACAGGATACTCCGCCACGCAACATTTTAACCGGGAACCTTAACTCTTCTATAATATTCAAAAGATAAGACTTGTGGCTGAACTCCGCACGGTTTGAGGCGCCTTGCCAAACGAGGTGTCCTGGACGAAATCTAAATGGCGGGTTCCCGGGGACACTATACTTAATTCTGATTCAAATGAAAAGCCACGGGGAATACGCTCGCTATCCATTTTAAATCCGGGTGAGATAAGAAAAAAAGAAACTGCCGTTTTCTGTGAAACACCCATTGGCTTAGCTCGCGGCTGGCCATCGCTAAAATGTTAAAATGCACTGATGGACATTTATCTGATAGACGGCAACTCATATGTCTACAGGGCATATTTCGCCATACGGAACCTGAGGGACTCCAAAGGCCGCCCCACCAACGCAATATTCGGCTTCACAAATATGCTCCTGAAGATAATAAGGGACCTGCGCCCGGGAGGCCTCGCCATCTCCTTCGACACGCCGCACAAGACCGAAAGGCACAGGATCTACGAGGCATACAAGGCCCACAGGCCGGGGGCCCCCGATGAAATGATCGAGCAGTTCCCGTATATCAGGAAGGTAATAGAGGCGTTCAGGGTAAAAATCTTCGAGGTCCCCGGTTATGAGGCGGACGATGTAATCGCCACGCTTGCCGGCCGTGCGTCAAAAGCGGGCCATAACGTATATATAGTCACGGCGGACAAGGACATGCTTCAGGTTATAGGTGATAGGGTGCGCGTGTACGACCCCATTAAAAACCTGGTGCTGGGGCCTGAGCACGTGATGGAGCGCTTCGGGGTCCCGCCTGAGCGGGTGCCGGAGTTCATGGCCCTGACCGGCGATGCGGTGGACAATATCCCGGGGGTCAAAGGCATAGGGGAAAAGACCGCGAAAGAGCTTTTCCGGGAATTCAAAGATCTGGATGAGCTGATGGCCAACACGGAGAAGATCAAAAGACCGAGGACAAGAAAGCTTATCGAGGAAAACACAGAGAATATAAAACTCTCAAAACAGCTGGCCGTTATAGACCGCGATGTCCCGGTCGAGGCGGACGTCCATGATTTCGGCCTCCCAGAGCCGGACTGGCATGCCCTGGCCGCCCTTTTCAAGGAATTCGAGCTTACATCTTTGATGAAGTACGTTCCGGGAGAGGCCGCGCCGGAAAGGCAATATGAGAGCGTGTTTTCCAAAGAGAGATTAAAAGCCCTTTTGCCTGGGCTTGAGACCGGGTTTTCCATACGGCTTATGACCGAAGGACTTTTGCTGAATCCCCCGCCGGCAATGGAAGAGACCATTACCGGAGCCTCTTTTTTTACCGGCAAGGACGGAGGGTTCTATCTGCCATTTGCCCATGAATATGACGGAGTGCCGGAGCAGCTTAAAGCGGAAGACGCGCTTGAAATATTGAGACCGCTTTTAGAGGCCGAGTCGGTCCCCAAGGCCGGGCATAATCTCAAGCGGGATATGGAGCTTCTTAAAAATTATGGAATAGACCTCAAAGGTAGAGACCTTGAGGACGTAATGATAGCCTCCCACCTGGTAAACCCTTTGAGGGCGGACCACAGCCTTGAGGCCATCGCGCTTGAATATCTGTCCGTCAAAAAAAAGACGATAGGAGAGATGGTTGGGAAAAAACGGCGGTATGGTTCTTTGACGGTTCCGGAGGCCGCTAGCTTTGCCTGTTACGAGGCGGAGCTTTTAATTACAGTGAAGGACATTCTTTTCGAGCGGTTAAAGCAGGAAGACCTTATGCGCTGTTACGCCGGTTACGAAATGCCCCTCATAGGCGTGCTTGCCGGAATGGAGGAGGCTGGGGTAAAGGTAGATACACGGAGACTTGCGGAAATATCAGGAGAACTTGAGGCGCAGCTTGAGGGCATAAAAAAAAGGATTTTTTTCCTAGCCGGGGAAGAGTTCAACATAAACTCACCCAGGCAGCTGGGGCATGTGCTTTTTGATGTGCTTAAGCTCAAGCCGGGGAAAAAGAAAAAAACAGGATACTCGACGGAAGTGGGCGTGCTGGAGGAGCTTGCTTCGGAGCATGAGCTGCCAAGAGAGATGCTGGATTGGCGCGCCCTTTTCAAGCTGAAGACGACGTATGTGGACGCCCTGCCAGTGCTTGTCCATCCGCGCACGGGCCGTATACATGCCAGTTTCAACCAGGCCGTTACGGCTACGGGGAGGCTTTCAAGCACTAACCCGAACCTTCAGAACATACCTGTTAGAGGAGACTGGGGCAGAAAGATGCGAGAGGCGTTCGTGCCTGAGGACGGGTATCAGATCATATCGGCGGATTACTCCCAGATAGAGTTAAGGGTGCTTGCGCATATATCGGCAGATGAGACGCTAAGAAAGGAATTCATCCAGGGCAACGACGTGCACACGATGACGGCAGCGGAGATATTCGGGCTGGACCCGTCTGAGACCGGGCCGGAACACCGGAGGGTGGCCAAGGTGGTGAACTTCGGGGTCATTTACGGGATAACGCCATTTGGGTTGAGCCAGGCCACGGGCAAGAGCCCTGAGGAGGCCTCCAAATACATAGCCAGGTATTTCGAGCGGCACTCAGGGGTTGCCGCTTACATGAAAGCCGCCATAGAGGAGGCGGAAAGAACAGGATATGTAAGGACCATTTCAGGAAGGAAAAGGCCCATCCCGGAGCTTAAGAGCCGCGACCGTAGGGTACGCGCCCTGGGAGAACGCTTCGCGATGAACTCCCCTATACAGGGAAGCGCGGCGGACATTATAAAAAAAGCGATGATAAACATATGGGAGGCGCTGAGATCCACACGCACCAGGCTGATTCTCCAGGTGCATGATGAGCTGGTCTTCGAGGCCCCTCACGACGAGGCCCCCCGGATGACTGATATAATTAAAGCTGAGATGAGCAGCGCGGCCGGCCTTAGCGTGCCCGTTCTGGTCGAGGCGGGTTACGGCAGGAACTGGGCTGAAGCCCATTAGATAGAGTAAATGTACGGCTCCGAACTTTTCAATTTTTAGGGAGGAATGGAAATGACAAGAAATGAAAGAAAAGAGCTTGAGAAAATGGAAGAACTCGAATTGAAAAAACTTGCACTGGCACTGGAGCTTCCGGTGATAAAGGGCAGGGCCGAGCTTATAGAGAGCATCCTTGCCAGGCAGAACAGACTGGTGCCGGCAGAAAAATCTCTCAGCGGCAAGAGCGGCAGAAAGAAGTAGTTTTGACTGAACCGGATCCGTTGACAGGCATATCGAATTTTCTTTTTGAAGTGGGGATGCTCAAAAGGACCCCAAGGAGCGGCTTTCAATTCCTGGGCTCAGGGGGGGAATCCGTGGCGGAGCACTCTTTCCGCACCGCATGCATTACTTACGTGCTTGGGAGCATGGAGGAAAAACTCTCGGGGCAGAAGATAGACAAGGACAGGCTTTTGAAGATGGGGCTTTTCCATGATTTCCTTGAAGCCAGGACAGGCGACCTTAATTACGTCAACAAAAAATATGTAAAAGTTGACGAAGTCCGGGCCAGGACCGAGCTTGCAAGCGGGATCCCGTTTGGCCCGGAAATAGAAGCGCTCCTGATCGAATTTCACGAAGGCAAGACAAGGGAGGCGCTCCTTGCCAGGGACGCCGACCAGCTTGAGTTCATACTGGCCCTCAAGGAATGCAAGGACACGGGCTCCAAATACGCGGATGAATGGCTGGGGTTCGCCCTTAAAAGGCTCAGGACCGAACCCGCAAAAAAACTGGCCGCAAAGGTACTTGAAACGGACTCCTCACTCTGGTGGTTTTCCGACAAGAGCGATTGGTGGGTCAAAGGTAAAGAATAAAAATGTCACCGGCAATTTTAATAACCGGAGCAAACAGGGGCATCGGGCTTGAGCTTGCAGGACAGTATGCGGGCGCGGGCTGGCTTGTCCATGCCTGCTGCCGCGACCATCAGCACGGAAGAAAGCGTTGCCGGTATAATGGCGAGACTGGATGGCCTCAAGGATGAAGACAGCGGGAAATTCATAAGCTACGAAGGCAGAGAGATACCCTGGTAGCTCTTAATGCGGGACCGGATTTTTAAAAAAGCCCCGGTCCCGCTGAATTTTCTGTTTTTTACAAGTAATAACCTTCTTCGCCGTGAACGCTGATATCCAATCCGGCATCTTCGATCTTCTCACTTACCCGAAGTCCCGCTATCATATCAATGACCTTGAGCAGGACAAGGCTTGCCAGGAACGAATATACGGCAACCACAGCGACCCCGCCAAGCTGTATATAGAACTGCCGCGCGTTTCCAAGGAACAGACCATTTGCTCCCGCGGGATTCAAGGCCAATGTGGCAAAAAGCCCTACACACAATGTTCCGGTGATCCCGCCTATGCCGTGGACCCCGAAGGCATCCAGGGAATCATCATACCCAAACACGGGTTTTAAATTAAGGGCCGCATAGCACATTGCACCAGCCAGTGTCCCGATTATGAGCGCTGAATCCGGCCCGACAAAACCAGCCGCGGGAGTTATGGTGGCAAGCCCCGCTATGGAACCTGTCGCGGCTCCAAACACGGTAGGTCTTCCCCTGTGCAGCCATTCGATCAAAATCCATGTCGCCGTGGCGCTTACCGCCGCCGCGTGCGTGGTCACGAAGGCGAGAGTGCTAAGCTGCCCGGCGGAAAGGGCGCTTCCCGCATTAAAGCCGAACCAGCCAAACCATAAAATACCGGCCCCTATCACGGTCATGGGAAGGTTATGGGGAGGCATAGGCTCCTTGAACGCGCCTTTTCTTTTGCCTATGTAAAGGGCCGCCGCCAGTGCGGAAAGCCCGCTTGTCGCATGCACTACAATTCCGCCCGCGAAATCCAGAACGCCAAGGTACCTGAGCCATCCCCCAACGCCCCAAACCCAATGGGCCACAGGATCATAGACCAGGGTGGACCAGAGAAGCACAAAGATCACATAGGCGGAAAATTTCATCCGCTCGGCAAATGCCCCGCTTATGAGGGCGGGTGTAATGACCGCGAACATCGCCTGGTATATCATAAAAGCCAGATGCGGCACAGTAGGCGCATATGCCGGATTTGGCAACAGTCCTACGTTCCTTAACAGCGCCCAGTCCAGGTTCCCGATGATCCCCTTTACATCCGGGCCAAAAGCAAGAGAGTACCCCACCAGCATCCATTGAATGCTCACGATCGCGATGGCCGAGAAACTGTGCATGAGAGTGCCCAGAACGTTTTTCCTCCGCACCATCCCGCCATAAAACAGAGCCAGCCCAGGTGTCATCAGCATTACGAGCGCCGCGGACATTAGCAGCCATGCGGTATCGCCGTTGTTTATCATATTAAAGCGCCTCCTCTCCCCTTTCTCCGGTCCTTATCCTTATGCACTCCCCCATGTCGGTGACGAATATCTTGCCGTCACCTATCTCGCCCGTTCTTGCTGATTCTTCGATCGCCCGAATTACGGCATCCAGTTTATCATCAGATACAGCTATCTCAATCTTCACCTTGGGCAAAAATCTCACTTCGTACTCAGCCCCGCGATAGATCTCTTTGAATCCCTTTTGCCTTCCGAACCCCCGTACTTCGGTGGTCGTCATCCCGAGCACGCCAACCTCCATCAGCGCCCTCCGTACAACCTCGAACCTTGTGTGCTTGATAATAGCCGTGATCATCTTCAACAGGCCGCATCCCCCTTTTATTTATTAAACAACCAAAAATTCCCGCAAATACGTTTACACGAACAAGGAATATTTAAAAAATTCCTACAATTTTGTCATATTTCTACAATTTTGTATACAAAATTTGGAAGAATTTTCATTCGCGAATGCCGGCAAAATATCCGATTTGACATAATCCAATATCAGATATAAAAGATAATTAGCAATAGAAAGCCCTTATCCTCATATAAAAATCAAAGAGGTAAAAAAATGAAAAAAACGGCTATTTTTGTTTTGACAATGATGTCTTTTTTCTTTTTTGCGGCATCGATCGCCGCCGCGGCAGATGATGTGATGCAAAGAGCGCAACTGTTGTTCAAGCCAATCCCGGATACGGTATCAAACATTGAAGGAAAATCTTTTACGCCTGAGAAGGCGGCGTTGGGAAAGATGCTGTATTTTGAGCCCCGGCTGTCGGCAAGTTCCCTTATCAGCTGCAATACCTGTCATAATCTGGGAATGGGCGGAGCCGATTTTCAGGAGATCTCCGTGGGGCACAAATGGCAAAAAGGCCCGCGGAACGCGCCCACTGTTTTGAATTCAGTTTTCAATGTGGCCCAGTTCTGGGATGGCAGGGCCAAGGACCTGAAGCAGCAGGCCAAGGGCCCTCTTCAGGCCTCGGTGGAGATGAACAATACCCCCGAAATGGCTGTCAAAACCTTAAAGAGCATGCCGGAATATATAGACATGTTCAAAAAAGCCTTTCCCGGCCAGGCTGACCCCGTGACCTTTGACAACATGGCCGAAGCGATAGAGGCGTTCGAGGCAACGCTTCTGACCCCCGATTCGCCTTTCGACCAGTATCTTAAAGGAAATGAAAACGCCCTCAGCGAAACACAGAAAGATGGATTAAAACTCTTCATGGACAAGGGATGCGCCAGCTGCCACGGAGGCATCAATATGGGCGGGGCGTCGTATTACCCCTTCGGACTGGTCCAGAGGCCCGCGGCAGAGATCCTGGCAGGCGACACAGGGCGTTACAAAATAACGCGTTCCAAGTCGGATGAATATGTCTTTAAAGCCCCTTCGCTCAGAAATATTGAACTCACTCCGCCTTATTTCCACTCCGGCAAGGTATGGGACCTCAAAGAAGCGATAAGGATCATGGGCACAGCTCAACTGGGGGCCAGGCTTACGGAAGATGAAGTAAGCAGGGTAGAGGCATTCCTGAAAACAACCACAGGTGTCCAGCCTATGGTGGAATACCCGATACTCCCAGCGCCTACGGTGAATACGCCAAAGCCGAAACTGGATTAGCTGAGGACAAAAAACCGGCCTTTAAATCAAAGGCCGGTTTTTTTATTTTATCTCGCAACCGCAAGCAGGCATTTTGCGTAATATGAGCTTGCGTACTCCTTGACCATTCTTCTGGCTGAAAACCGGGGGCCGGCGCTGATAATGGCCTCTTTCATCACCTGCATCCAGCCATTGGATATCCCGTCTCCGTTTATTTTGTAGAAAAGAGGGATTATCTCATTTTCCAGCCGGTCATAAAGCGCGGCGGCGTCCTCAGTGTCCCTCTGCTGGCCGCTTTTCCCGCCTCCAGCCGTACCACCCGCCTCTTTTTCTCCAAAGGCCCAGCCGTTTTTCCCGTTATAGCCCTCTATCCACCAGCCGTCCATTATGCTCAGATTGGGCACCCCGTTCAACGAGGCCTTCATGCCGCTTGTGCCGCTTGCCTCAAATGGCGGCAGAGGGGTATTGAGCCACAGGTCCACCCCGTGGACCATATATTGCGCGAGCTGCTCATCATATTCCTCCACAAAAGCGATACGGCCTCCGAAATCAGGCTCCTTTGCGGCATTGAATACCTGCTGGAGGACATGCTTACCGGGGTCGTCCGCGGGATGTGCCTTTCCGGCGAATATGATCTGGACGGGCATCCACTGGTTGTTGACTATGCGCTTGAGCCTCTCGATGTCGTTTAATATGAGGGAAGCCCTTTTGTAAGTCGCGAACCTGCGGGCAAACCCTATGGTAAGGGCATTGGGGTTTAGAAAAACCCCTTCGGCAAGCACAACCTGCGGGTCCGGCCTGTCCTCGATCCACTTGTCCCTGGCCCTCTCCATTATCCTCATAATGAGTTTCAGCTTCAGCCAGTAATGAGTGTTCCATAATTCCTTGTCCGGTATCGCTCTTATCATTTCCCATGTCTCCGGATCATCCTGCCGGTGTAACCAATCCGCTCCAAGATATTTATTAAAAAGAAGCTCCATTTTGGGCTCTATCCAGGTAGGAACATGTATCCCGTTCGTGACCGAGCCGATAGGGACCTCGTTTTCCGGCTTTCCCGGCCATAAGGAGTGCCATATGTGTCTGGCGGCCTCTCCATGTCTTTTGCTTACGCCGTTTCTGTGAGAAGAGCATTTCAGGGCGAACACGGTCATGTTGAACCCCGCCCGGGGGTCCGCCGGGTTCATGCCGAGCCCTAAAAAACTTTCGCGGTCCAGCCCCAGGGCCGGCCAGTATGAGCTGAAATATTTTTCCATCAGCTCAAACGGGAATACATCCGTTCCGGCGGGCACAGATGTATGCGTGGTAAAAACGGTAGTGCCCTTAACGTTCTGAAGCGCATCGGCAAAGCGATTACCCGGCGACACTGCCTCTCTGATCCTCTCAAGTATGGCGAAAGCCGGATGGCCTTCGTTCAGGTGGAGCACCGGGTGTTTCAGCCCCATTGTATCCAGCACAGCGCGTCCGCCAATGCCAAGCACTATCTCCTGCCTCAGGCGCTGCTCGATATTTCCTGTATAAAGGTGGGCCGATATCTTGCGGTTCCACGGGTCGTTGGCCTCTATGTCCGTATCCATGAGATAAAGCGGGACCTTGCCCACCTCGATCTTCCAGACCTCCACATATATGGGGGGTTCAATAACCGGCACCTTTACCAGAAGCGGTTTGCCTTTATTGTCCATTACCCTGGAAATGGCCGCGCCCGCCCTGTCCAGTGGCTCATCAAGACTCTCCTGCCACCCGTTTGCGGACATCTTCTGCCGCAGATAACCATCGGGATACATAAAACCGATCCCGGTCAATGGCAACCCCAGATCGCTGCATTCCTTCAGGAAATCCCCCGCCAAAAAACCAAGCCCGCCCGCGTAAAAAGGAAGTGAGCGGTGCAAGCCGTACTCGGCGGAAAAAAATACTATGGGCAGGGCCTCAGGTTCGCAGATGTTCTGTTCGAACCATTTGCCCCCGCCGTTCTCCACAGAGCTGTGGAACTGCTCCATGATGCGGTCATAGTGATCGAGAAAATCCGGGTCTTTCGCGGCCTCGTCGAGGACCTTTTTATCTATCCCATTCAGCATTTTAACCGGGTTATGGCCGGAGACCTTCCATTCCGCCCGGTTCAGTCTCTTGAAGAGCATTCTGGCTTCCGGATGCCAGCTCCACCACATATTAAAGGCAAGCCTGGTAATGCCCGAGATTCGCTCCGGCGCTTCGATAGGGAGTCTTTTCAGTCCGTCCACTTCCGTCCTCCTTGGTAAATGACAGCTTTACTGGAACCTGCTTTTATCTTTAAGTGATTCTATAGCGGAAAACGGATAAAAGTAAGACCCCTTTTGATAAAATTCAGGGTGGAGAGCGGCCGCGTGCTAGGAAGCGGGTCTTTTCAAAAAGGGTTCCGGCCTTTCTTCAGGAAGCGTGCTTTCATCAAACGGCATCACGCCAAGCTCCGTAAATACCGGCTCGATTTTCTTCATGAAACCCCGCCAGTCAAAAGTAAAAGACCCTTTTAAATCCTTGTCCAGTGACTTAATAACAAGGGTGTTCATTTCCTCGTAATTAAAACTGCCGTCAAGCACTCCCGAGCGCACCAGGACACGGTAAAGTTTTTCATCATTCAACAGGTCGTCGCCGGGCCCGATCTTCAGACGCTCACGGCGTTCGGAAACCGCGATGTACCAGTCCATCGCGCAGCACAGGGCGTCATAAAGGGCCAGAATGCCGTCTGTGATCTGGCCCCTTTCGAACCTGCGCCTTGCGCCCCTGATGTGCAGCTTTGCCCTCATCAAGGGGCCTTCGACCGGGCCCAGGGCGTCTTCGTCTATCAGTCCGAAATGAGGCACATTTCCTCCTGACTCTACAAGAAGCCGGGTTTATGATTTCCATCATACACCTTATCCCGACCGGAGGCGATATACTAAAACCGAGGAGTATAAATGCCCACGAAAAATTTTTTGCCGGAAAACGGGATGCACAGGACCTGTACAAAAGAGCCCATCTCTTATACAAAAGAACCTGGCTCATGGATAATGTTCGTCACCGCGTTTGCCGCCGGTATGTGGATTGGGGGCGGGCCAAGGACGATCACCGTAATAATTTTCGTTTCGCTTTCGCTGTTTCTTCTCATAAAAGCCCCCGCCGTGCAGATGATAAGAAGCGGCAAGCCGGACCCCCTGCCCGCGCTGGCCATGCTTGCGCTGCCCGGAGCTGCGGGGCTTGCCTATTCCGTATGGCTCTATCCGCCTTTGAGTTTCCTCTATACGGCAGGAGCGCTTTTGTTTGCGCTCAATTATTTTTTCGAGCGTAAAAGGGGGAAACCATCGCAGCTTTATGCCCAAGCCTGCGGTATGGCAATAATGGGAGAAGTGGCCGTTATCTCCTCGTCCGCTGCCGGGGCAATTGAGAAGCATCTGTATCTGTGGGCCCTCTTTTTTCTTTTCTATCTGGCAAGTCCATTCCGGGTAAGATTTTCTTCCGGAGTGAAAAAATACAGGCTCATCGGGGGCATTTATTCCGGTGCGCTCCTGGCAGGGGGCGTTGCCGGGGCCGCGCTTGGTTATCCGGCGCTGCTTGCTTTTTTACCTTTGTCCGAGGACGTTTACTCGGCCCTGACAGGGCGGAAATTCAAGCTCAAACAGATAGGAGTAATCTCGACGATTAAAACGGTCATCTTTGCGGCGGTCATAGTTTATCTGGGCAAATAGCTAATCTGGGTAAATAATTTATAAAGACCTCAGCGTCCTCCCTCAAGCCTCTTTATTCTTTCCTCGATAGGCGGATGGGTGCTGAAAAGCTTTAACAGGCTTTTGCCGCTAAGAGGGTTCACAATGAACATGTGCGCGGTGGAGGGGGTTGCCTGCCTCATGGGCAGGTTCTTTGAGTAATAGTCCAGCTTCCTTAATGCATTTGAAAGAAACCGGGGGTTGCCGGCAAGCTCCGCCCCGCTTTCGTCGGCGGAATACTCCCTGGACCTTGAAATGGCCATCTGGATTATCATTGCGATTATGGGGGCCAGGATGAGCATAAGGATGGCGCTCAAAGGGTTTTCATCGCGGTCCCTGCCGCCGCGCCCGCCGAAAATAAGGGCCCACTGGCCCATCTGGGCCATGTAGCTTACGGCCGCCGCCACGGTTGCGGCAACCGAACTTATCAGTATATCCCTGTGCTTTACGTGAGAGAGTTCATGCCCTATAACGCCTGAGAGTTCCTCGGGGCTCAGGAGCTTCAATATCCCCTCGGTCGCGGCCACCGCCGCATGCTTCGGGTTTCTGCCCGTGGCAAACGCGTTTGGCTGGTCCTGGGGGATTATATAGACCTTGGGCATGGGAAGCCCGGCCTTGCTCGAAAGCCTCCTTACGACACTATAAAGCTCCGGGGCCGCCGCCTCGTCGACCTCCTGCGCCTTGTACATCTTCAAGACCAGCTTGTCAGAGAACCAGTAGGCAAAGGCGTTCATCGCCAGGGCAAAGAAAAGGGCTATGGTCATGCCCTGCCGCCCTCCTATCATTCCCCCTACCCAGAGGAAAAAAAGTGAAAGCGCAACAAGAAGAACCGCCGTTTTCAAGCCGTTCATAATTTTTTTTACAGACCTCCTTTGAAAGAAACGGGCTGTCTCATTAAAATGTCGTCCCGCCCGGATTTTATCATATTAAGAATAAAACGGGCGGGACGTCAGGACCTTCGAGGCAGAATCCACGCCCTATCTAATTAGCATACTTAAGAAGAGAGGTTGATTTCAACTTTTTACTGCGCGGAAAGAATGTGCTCCAGCTCTTCAAGCTTGAAAGGTTTCCTGAGCACCTTTATGCCGTCGTTTTGGTAGTTTTCGACCATTTCAGAGGTTACATAAGCGGAACATACAACAATCCGTGGAGGTTTTTTATCCCTTGCGTTGGTTATTTCACTCACTTTTTCGATCAAAGTTGTGCCATTTTCCTCAGGCATCCTGAGGTCGGTGAACATCAGATCGAAATCCGACGCAGTGAGGGCCTCGACCGCTTCAAGGCCATTGGACACGGAGACTATATCGTGTCCGCGCCGGGTGAGGGCTCTTTCCAGGAACCAGCGTACAAGCTGTTCATCATCGACAATAAGTATTTTCATCGGAGCTTTCCAAAAAAAGATGTTGCAAAAAACGTGCTATGTCCGCCTTTAATAATAAAAAACCTTTCCGTAAAATTAACGGGGGTCTAATTTAACCGTTTCACTCTTTGTCCGGCAAAAAGCCGAACTTCTGCATCCTGTAACGCAGGGTATCCCTGGTGAGGTTCAGAAGTTTCGCCGCTTTCGTCTGGTTGCCCCTCGTCGTATCGAGGGCCTGCCTTATCAGTTCCTTTTCCACCTTCTCTATATCCAAGCCTCCGGCGGGAAGTTTTACATCCGCTTCCCTTTGCTCAGGCCCTCCGCTGTTATCGCCGCACACCTCTATGGGAAGGTGTTCGGGCAATATGAACTCCTCGTTCTCAAGGATCATCGCCCTTTCTATTACGTTTTTCAGCTCCCTGATGTTGCCGGGCCAGTGATACTCAAGAAACAGGGCCTGGGTGTCCTTTGCGAGACCTTTTACGTTTTTCCTGAACTCGCGGTTGAAGACGTCCACGAAATATTTCGCAAGGAGAAGGACGTCTTCACCCCGTTCCCTGAGGGGGGGGAGGACTATGGGCACCACCTTGAGCCTGTAATACAGGTCTTCGCGGAAATTCCCTTTTTTGACTTCTTCGCCAAGCGTTTTGTTGGTGGCGGCGATAATGCGCAGGTCCACGTCTATGTCCTTTATTCCGCCCACGCGCTTGAAAGACTTGTTCTCCAGCACCTTAAGGAGCTTTGCCTGGGTGCTCAGTTTCATGTCCGCTATTTCATCCAGGTAAATGGTGCCGCTGTCGGCAAGCTCGAAAAGCCCCTTTTTCTGGCTCCTTGCGTCCGTAAAGGCGCCTTTTTCATAGCCGAACAGTTCGCTTTCGATAAGGGTTTCTGGCAGCGCCGTGCAGTTTATCTCTATGAAGGGCTTTTCTATCCGGGAACTCTGGTAATGGATGACCTTGGCCGCCAGGTCCTTGCCGGAGCCGCTTTCTCCCTGCATGAGCACGGTGGTCGTATCGCTCCTCGACACTTTTTCTATGAGTTCGAACACTTTTTTTATGGCAGGCGACTGGCCTATTATGCTATCGAAACCGTAACGCGAGGAAAGCTGGGACCGGAACTGCGACACCTCTTTCCTCAGGGAGCAGGTCTCCAGGGCCTTGTTTATGATTATCTTGAGCTTGTCCATGTTGAAGGGCTTTTCGATGAAATCATGGGCACCCAGTTTTATGGTTTTAACCGCTGTCTGAACATCCCCGAATGCCGTTATCATTATGACCACCGCATCCTTGTGGACTTCCTTGAGACCCTCAAGGACCGTAATTCCTGAGATATCGGGCAGATGGATGTCCAGCAGAGTTATATCCGGGGATTCCTCCTTGAAGGCCGCAAGGCCCTCAAGGCCCTTTTCGGCCAGGATCACCTGGTAGCCGTCTTTGGAAAGGTTTTGCTCCAGGGACCATCTCAGGAGCTTTTCGTCATCTATGACAAGAATTTTCGTTTTAGCCATTTTTTTCAACAAATACCAGACTTTGCATTATAACATGAAAGGTGCTTCCCAGGCCGGGCCTGCTTTCCACCTCTATGCGCCCGCCATGCTCCTCCACTATATTCTTGCCGATCGCAAGCCCCAGGCCCGAACCCGAGTGCTTCGTTGTGAAAAAAGGTTTGAAAATGTTCTTGAGGTCGTCAGGCTGTAACCCCATGCCGGTGTCGGATATCATGATCTCAATCGTTTCCCCGTTGTCCTTTTCCGCAATGCCTTCGCACCTCAACTCAATTGAAAGCTCTCCGCCGCCCGGCATCAGGCGCAGCGAATTCTGCATGATGTTGAAAAAAACCTCCTGCATCCGTTCCGGGTCGGCTTCGATAATGCACTCATCGCCTCCGGCCGGAGGCATCTTTATATTCACGTTCTGCGACTGGGCCTGCTTTCCAAGAAGGGTCCTGGCCCGCTCAATTACGGATATTATGTCTACCTTGACCGGCCGCAGCATGGGCGGGCGGGCATACGTAAGCAGGCTTTTCACCGACTCGTCCAGGCGGTCTATCTCGGTCAGTATCTCTTTCATTATCTCTTTCCTTGGGTCGTCTCCAGGGATATCTTCCGAGAACACCTGTATCGCCCCGCTGATGCCCGCAAGCGGGTTTTTTATCTCATGGGCAATGGCCGCCGCAAGTTCGCCCAGGGAGGCCATTTTTTCCATCTTCGCTATGGTTTCCACCTGTCGGGCCTCGAGGTCCGTCCTGATCTGCCTGAAAAGCCCAAAGGCGCTGTTTAAGTCCGCGCATAGGCCGCCAAGCTCATTATCATTTGCCGCATCGAACCTGATATCGAAATTCCCGCCCGAGGCCTTTTTTACGCTCTCTTTCAGGGCCCTTAGGGGCCGCTCTACAAGACGTGAATAAAAGAGAACCATTGGCCCGAAGATAAGCAGGAACACCGCCGCAAATGACAGGGCCGTTTCTTTTCTCAGCGCATCTATCCTATGGAGGAGGCCCCGGTTCAGGAGTTCGACATTCAGGACCGCGAGCGTATCCTGGCCGGTTCCGTGACAGGACTGGCATGGCCTGTCATTGTAAACGGGCGTAAACATTTCAACAGGTATGCCGTTTTTATCAGTGATTATCTTATTTTCAAGAGGCAATCCTTTGACCATAAAATTATTATCGGAGGCCATTGTGGAGGATATTACCTTGCCGGCCGGGCTTATAAGGCGCATTTCCTTGAGGTCGCGGGTCATGCTCCTTGTTATGAACTGGCCAAGCTGCCTGTCCTGACCGCCGAGCATCATGCTGGAAAGGCTGTCCTGGGCCATCTCAGACATGATCGAGAGCTTGATGGAAGTGTCATTTATCATGTCGTCCCTGCGAGATTTGTAATACATGAAATGAAGCAGGCCCAGCACTATAAGCAGCAGGCCGACGGTTAAAAACAAGAACCTGGTCTTCGAGTCATTAAAAAAAGGGAATTTGTGAGTGGCCTTATGAAAGATGGGCAG
>JAKAEG010000283.1 GCA_021819985.1 Nitrospirota bacterium
TTCAGAAATAGTTCAAAAAGAATTTTCTTATAGATTTATAAAGGGGAGAGGATAATGAGACATTAAACAAGTGATGTTCAGAGCAGTCTGCCGGTCAGCCGCCGAAGAGGACCCGATCTTTGACCAATGAACTGCGTCTATGCCGTCAGCCGCAAGTACCTCGACCCATTAAGGCGAGAGGTCCTTATCGATAAGAAGCTTCACGCCGCCTGAAAGGGGACCTCAACTTCTTCCGAACGCCACGCGGCGTACGAAAGCGCCTCGTCAATATCCGGGGGCTCCAAATAAGGATAGAGTTTTAGAATTTCTTCCCTGGAATGGCCCGCAGCGATCATGCCGACGATCATTCCGACCGTAACACGCATTCCCCTTATGCAGGGTTTGCCGCCCATTACCTCAGGATTGAATGTTATCCTTGTCAGTTTTTTCATGGCTTCACCTCACATTACCCTTATTTTATAAGGTAATTGTTTAAACAGATCAGGGTCTTGGATCTGTTTTTCGCCTTTACACATTTTCCCTAAATGCCCATAGCTTTAAGCATCTCCATCTCTTTACGCAAAATCGTATTCACGATTTTATCGAGACCGATTTTTTTCCCAGATGCCGTTTTGCTGAAAAACTCTTTGATCTCCTTGTCAAGATATATAGGGATTTCGAGTTTTTCTATGGGCCTGTAAAATTTACCCTGTACAGCTTTCGAGAAATCATATTCTTTTTTCATAAGGTTATCCATCTGTCTTCACCATCCGAATCATGAGTCTGCCGTTCCTTCTTCTTCCTTTGATTATAGGCTCAGTTCAGTATCGTGTCCCATATCGTGTCCCTGGAATTCTGAAACAAGTCTAAATCCACCGCATAATGATCATTCCTCAGATTCGTAATCGGAGTCATCTTCACGGATAAATTTTTCCATGGCCGGATTCCAGTAGCGGCAAAATAAGGTTCGCCTAGGAGTGCCTATGTCGTCAACATATTCCACCCATCCCATTACGTAAAGACGCCAATTGAGCTGGCCAGTCCTGATATATTCAGCATTAGCATCCATTGGCTGTTCGCTTGCAAAAGGAATTGTTAATGGTTCTCCGGATTTAAGTTTCGTTGAAATCAGAATATTTCCATTTTTCCCCTCAAAGGGCCGCTCCATCGGCAGACCGCCCGCATATCTTAACCACTCAACCCAACAACCAATGCCGGTTATCGTAGCCGGAGTGTTGCCCATATTGGTAATATAGAACTGCCCATTTATCAATTGACCGCTATCTATGAAAGAGTCTTTAAGGCCGCCGCGGCCCCGTATCTTTTTTATAATCACATTGGTAATTCTCAATTTCGGATGTTGTGTCTGAATAAATTCTTTTTCCATAAAGTCGAGCTGTCGCTTTGAACTTTTCCATAATTTATGAGTTGAATACCACAACCCGAGCGTAAAAAAAGCTAAGAATCCGTTGAAAACGACCATCCAGCAGTCTATTGACTGTCCGGCATTATGTAAGTTTGCCTGTGCCAATCCGTTCGCGATCATTTTTTCTTTTTCTTTCGAGTGGGCTTTTCAGCTATTGGCAACGTGCTCGTATACTGGCTATAAAGCTCAAAAAGGAATGCCACACGTTCGGCATCGGAAGCAAAGCCCTTTTTGCCATAGGCGGCGTCCACAGCACGGTCAAGCGCCTGGTGGGCGTGGCGTAGGTCAGGCGGCATGGCAATAGGGTCGTACAGGTCCGCCAAAGACGAGCCGGGGTGCGCCGCGCGCGCGTCCAGCACTTTTTGCGCCGCCTGCTCGATAGCGGAAACCTGTTTTTCTGAAGGCTCATGCGGCCAGGGAAAGTTGTTATAGACGATCTGGCTGGAATAGCGGTAATCGCTTTTTAACCGTCCAGCTATATATTTTATCCACGCCATGTGCATTAATGCGGAAAGGACCCCAAAATGGTAAATCTTTATGTCTGACATTATGAGACAGCTATCCCCGGCAATAATATCAGGATTAAGGAAACCAAAAGGAATATATAATCGCTTTTCCGAGGAATGCCTTGGTATAAGGACATAAGTAGCCAGTGGAAAATTCTCGACATGAAACCGGGTCGGTGTGTCAGCAATTTTTTGGGTAGGGAGGCTTTTGCTTGCAAGCCTGAAATTCCTTACTGCTTCCACCCTGGCCATTGCTTTTGACATAGTCCGCAGTTCATTGGGAGGACAGTTCCCCAGCCAGAGCACCCATCGGTTATATCCATACAAAAATTCTGTCGCACCAACAAAAGGCTTGAACCATTTTGCTGCCTTCGGCTCCGCCTTTATGAACTCTTCTTTTTCTTCTTCATTAAACAGATAGTTGCCGCCGTCTATGGGTTTATTTCCTATGCCCATTTCCGGAACCTGACAAAGCGGCTTTTCTCGTCTGTTAATCAAAATATCGGGTGCATCAACCAGATATGGGTTAATATTTTTGGCTTCAAGTGCATGCGCTTGTCCATTAATGTCTGGGTAATCAAAAATTATTTTCCGGTCTGTTCCGTACAGAGCAAAACCTATAATCACGCAATGCACCGCAGCCATCCCTCTGGCCTCGTTACTCCATTTAAAAGTCCTATGGGCAAAATGAATTTTCGCTCCAAGGCGGAGAAGTTCACCCCATATGACGCCTACCTGTTCACCCTGCGTTATGGAATTAGTGGAAACAAAAGCTATTTTGACGCGTTCCGCTGATGACCCCAGTGCGCCAAAACCAAACAGTCCTGCATCCGCTTCCGGTGTTCTTAGATAATTTATCGCTGTTAAATACCAGGCTGAAACATAATCCAGCAAGCCAAAATTTTTTACGTTATGGAACACCTTTGCCATGTCTTTGCTTTGTTCACTAATCAGGTGTTTAGCTCCCACAAACGGCGGATTACCTAAAATGTAATCAACCGCTTCAGCATGGACCACCTCATTCCAGTCCATCCTCAGCGCATTTCCGCAATGGATATTCGCCGACTTGGTCAGCGGGAGGCGGCGGAAATACTGCCCGAACTCCTCCGAGACCCGCATATTCATCTGATGGTCCGTGAGCCATAAGGCGACCTGGGCTATCTGGGCTGGGAATTCTTCAAGCTCTATCCCGTGGAACTGTTCAACGTCCACCTGGACAAGCTGGAAGACGTCCAAATGCATCTGCCCGGATTCGCGCACCGCGCGCAGTATCTCAAGTTCAAGCATTCTCAGTTCACGATAAGCGATAACAAGAAAATTGCCGCATCCGCATGCAGGATCGAGAAATTTGAGCCGGGCGATCTTCTTGTTAAGCTCGAAAAGCCTGTTTGCGCTTCGCCTGGAGGCATTGAATTCCGCCCAAAGGTTGTCCAGAAAGAGCGGCTTTATCAGTTTTAATATGTTTTCTTCGCTAGTGTAGTGCGCTCCAAGATTGCGCCGCCTTTCCATCCCTTCTTCATCCATCACGCATTGAAAAAGAGCCCCGAATATCGCGGGCGAGATGCGCCCCCAGTCAAGCGCGCAGCAGTCCAGTAAAAGCCCGCGCATTTTCGCATCGCATGAGGGAATCGGGAGCATCTCTTCAAAAAGCCGTCCGTTTACATAAGGGAACGCGGCAAGCAGTTCGTCAATATTTTGCTGTCTGCGGGTTTCGGGCATGTTCAGCGCCTGAAATAACATGGTAAGTTCCTGGCCCAGGTCCGAGCCGTCTTCGCGTGTGTGGTTTTCGAGATAATAACGGAAGGTCCCCGCCTCAAAAAGGGTAGTGTTTTCGGCAAACAGACAGAAAAGCAACCGTACCAGGAAGACCTCAAGGGCATGGCCATTGTACCCTGTGGCCCGCAGGCTGTCATGGAGTTTTCCCATCCGCTCTGCAGCCTTGAAGTTTACCGGGTCCTGGGCCTCAACGTGCAGGGCCGTATATCCCGCAATAAAACCGAAATGCCTTATATTGCGATAGAGGTCTTTTAGGGGGAACTCCGTGCGTGTGTCCTTTTCCAGATCGTATAGCCGAATGCGGGCGAAATCCGAGACGATCACATGCCTGGGAAGGTCGCGCTCGGCAAGCCCGTCAAAATAACCCAGCGCCTGTTTATGGGCCGAATCGAGGTCCTGCCCCCGGGACTTATGTTCCGCTATCAGGGTGCCGCGCCATAAGAGGTCTATGAAACCGCCGTTTTTGCCGCTCTTGTCATATCG
>JAKAEG010000284.1:0-1975 GCA_021819985.1 Nitrospirota bacterium
GCAAGATTCTCTCCTTTCATATGCCCGCGATCCTCGACGCGATCCTGTCATCGAGCTTTCCCTCCTTCTCTTCGATGCCAAGGTTGGAAGTTATGATGGTCCGCAGGTCTTCCCGGTACCGCCTGTCTATGATGATATAGAGCGTTTGCAGGACCCATTCGGAGGGCTTTTCGACTCCCAGGTCGTCAAGGACGAGCACGTCCACCCAACTGTATTTGTCTATGACTTCCTTCTCCGAGATTTCGTTTCCGTTGTACGTGTCCCTTATCTCAAGGAGAAGCTCCGGCACGGAGACAAACAGGGGCAATCTTTGAAGATCGATCCTGAATGAATCGAAATGTTTTACGGGCTTCACAGCCAGCATAGCCTCCCGCATAAGAGCCACGGCAAGATGCGTTTTCCCCACGCCGCGGCTGCCTGTAAGAAAGACACCTTCCCTGCTGTCTTTGAGCTTGCCCCACGACTGCGGAAAATCCGAAATCTTAGCAAAGAGGAATCTCCTCGGGACACCTCTTTTCCTGAGATAAAAATCTATCCTCTCCGCGAGCTTTTGCCTCGCGGCCTCAAACGCGATCCGCTCCTTTTCTTTTTCCTCTTTGTCCTCATTCGCCACAATCAAGGACCTCGCCGATCCCAGAATATTTGCCACCATCATTTTTCCCATTCTGGCCGGAAGCGGCGCCAGCCCCACCGTGTTCATTTGCTCCGTGCTCGTTTGCTTGATGGTTTCCATTGTCGCCTCCAATTTTCCAGTTGAGGTAGGATTCGAACTTGCTTGAAAAGAGGGTCTCCGGCCTAAGATAGTTTCGCAGCTTCGGGTCTCCGCCCCAGGCGGCCGTCATGTTCCCGATGACCTTCCTGAAATCCTCCAGCCTGAACCCATCTTTCCACAGCGCCTTTATGAGCCCTCTGGTCTTTGGCCTTTCATGGCCATAGGCGGAGCCAGTCTTCAGATTCAGGAGAGAGATGATTTCTTCGAAGGGAACGTCTTCAGATTTTTCTTCGGATTTAGGGGGAAAGGGGGTATATATATTCTTTCCCTTATTTTGAATCCTTATATGTGAATCCTTAGGGTGTCTGTCAGACACCGGTACCAGTGTCTGGTGGACACCGGGTGGTGTCTGGCAGGAACCGGTTTCTATGGGACACCGGTGTCTGGTGGAAACCGGTGTCTGTGAGACACTGGTACCTGGCTGGCACTGCTGACGGGCAAAAATCGATTGCCCGGGAGCGGGCCTCCAGTGCTTCTTGTCGATTAGGAAGTACCGGTTACCTTTGCCCTCGGTCTTTTCCCTTCGGATGATGTTCCAGTCCTCCAGTATCTGTAAGGCTCTTATCACCTGGCTTTTTGAGACATTGAGTTTTCCGGCCAAAAGCGAAATGGAGGGGAAGCAGGTCTGATGATAAATGTCGGCATGACGGCAGAGGGCCATGTAAACGCCTGTCGCGAAGATGCCACAGAGCTTTGCGTACCCGTTCAAATAAACATCATCGACCACGAACTGCTCTTTCTTTCGGATGTCCCGTATTTCGAATTCTTCTTTCTTCATATGCTCATCTCTGTGCGAGCTGCTTTCTGGCGCGCCTGAGCCCGCGTTTCAAGAGGTTCTGCACCCTCTGTCTCGTCACGCCCATGAGCTTCGCCGTCTCCCTGACTGAGTATCCCTGGAAATGAAACTCCCAGGCCCGCCGCTCCCTCGGGTCCATGAGCGCAAGGACTTGCGAAACGGCTATTTTCTGCTCCTGAGGGGACATGCTGTCGATAATCTCTATTGCATCGCGGCAGTCGTCGTCCATCGATCTAAACACCTCCTTCCGGCTGGCGAGAAACTCAGCCGGCACCCGGGTCGCCATCTCATCCTCGTCTCCGAATTCCCGGAATTCCTCGTGGTACACGTCGATTTTTTCCCCATGCGTATAGGTCATCTTGATGCAGGCAATACGGAAGGAAGACCAGAACATCTTTTCGAAGGAA
>JAKAEG010000284.1:1985-3241 GCA_021819985.1 Nitrospirota bacterium
AGGAAACACCCTTTCGCAGGCTGTCCCCGCAGGCCTTTACGGCGGTCTCATGCGCCTGCTGAATAAATTCCTCAAGTTCATAGGGCGAGTAGGAAAGATATTTTTTTGCGTGCCCTTTTATCTTTGGCAGGTTCTCGCTGACCCAATGAAGAAGCTCCTCGTCAGATACGTCCGTTAGAGCCCCACCCAACTCCATTCGAAACGGCTCCATGATTTCCCTCCCTTATCAAACAAGCTGTCCGTTATTGGCGCTATTGTCAGGTTTCTCCTCATAGAAATAGTCGACATTGCATTCGAGGGCGCTTGCGATTCGACCCAGTGTCCCGGCGGTTGGCGCCCTCCGGCCTTTCTCGATGTAATAGATCGCGGTGCTGCTCAGGCCGGTTTCCCTGGCTAGGTCCTGTTGCGTCTTGTTCAGGCTCTTTCTCTTCTGGATGATTCTGGCTGGATTGAACGATTGCATTTTGATGGCCCCTCTCTTTCTGACGTAATTCAGGTATAAACATAATGGAGCCCTAGAACTAAAGTCAATATAACGGAAGTTAATAGCTTGACAAAAATGTTTCAATAGAACTATAGTTACTAGCATGATGACGGTTGGCGAATACATAAGGGAAAGGCGAAAGGCTCTTGGGTTGCCTGCAAGCGAGCTTGCAAGGATAGCGGAGATCTCGGCGGAGTACGTCCACTACATCGAAAAAGGAGCGAGAAAATCGCCCACGCTCGATGTAATTATGAGAATCCTTCGGGCCCTGCAGGCGGAACCAAACGAGTTCCTGCTTGAGACCGGATATGTACCTGGCAATATCGAAATGTCCCCGCTTAAAACAATGAGGAGAGTGCCCATAATCTCATGGGTGACGGCCGGCGGCTGGCAGGGCTGCTGCCCGGACGACCCAGCCGAACCAGACGAATGGACGGAGACGGACGTGAAGAGCAAAAACGTTTTTGCCTTGCGGGTGAAAGGCGACAGCATGATGCCTGAATTTTCGGAAGGGGAAGTGATCATTGTCAATCCGGACGCAGAAATCGTCCCGGGAAACTTCGTAGTCGCGAAAAAAGACGAGGAAGAGGCCACCTTCAAGCAGCTTCAAAAAATAGGGAAAACTCTATTCCTCCATCCCCTCAATTCCAAGTACCAGAATATCGAGCTAAAAAGGGGCCACAGGTACAGGATCGTCGGGAAGGTGGTCAAGAAGGAGAAGAAGTACTGAGCCTAGTTCCCTGGCTACCCCCGCTAGCACATTCGATATACG
>JAKAEG010000284.1:3251-4158 GCA_021819985.1 Nitrospirota bacterium
AAATTCAGAACGCTCTACAATCCGTTCAGGAAGTCGCACCTTGCACTATGATAAAAATTGTGCGGAATTTGTCCTCAAGTCCGCGCTACTGGCCGTGCTGGTCTCATGAAGGTTTTTAAAAGAATCTGGGATGTGTCTCGGATATTTCCCCTAAATTCCTTTAAAAACCGGACTTGCAGCCTATTTACCGTGCCTTCCTTGTTATAATGGAAGATTCAAGGAGGTAAGAAGTATATGTCCGATAAAGGTTCAATGATTCCAATCAGCGATGAACAGGCTAATCTTGGTCAGGAAATAATCAAGGCTCTCGGTGGAGTTGCTGTTTTTGTTAAAGAGGCTCTCGGGAGCACACCTCAAGATTTAATAGGCTACTTGGGAGGGGATTGGCTTCGAGTTCGCCGCGCAGAAAACATCGCAAAGATAATGACGCGCAGTAAAGAAAAACTTGAAGCGAGGGGAGTCAAAGACCATGCCCCGGCCAGCCTTACAGTCGCGCTTCCGATTCTTCGTGGTGCGGCTAATGAAAGCCGCGAGGCACTGCAAGACCTTTGGGCGGGCCTTCTAGCAGCTGCGATTGACCCGTCGAGGTCTAATGGTGTCCGACAATCATTTGCAGAGGCAATCTCGAAAATGGAGCCGCCGGATGCTCTCGTACTTAGCCACTTTAAAAAATTGAGTGGCAGCACAGCTAATTATAATCAAATCGCAGGTTATATCAGTATTTCCCCTGATGTGGCTGATATTTCAATGGGGAACCTTGCGAAGTTGGGGCTACTCGCTTTTCAACCTGGCATTGCAGGCGCATATTTAACATCGTTTGGGCGTGAGTTCTTACGAATTGTCACTGACTGAACATCAATGCAGAAAAACAGTGTCTGTCCCTAGTTCCCGTGCCTAGGATACTGCG
>JAKAEG010000285.1 GCA_021819985.1 Nitrospirota bacterium
GTTCGACGCGTTCATAGACCGTTCTTCCCATTTGTATTTCAAGCGGCGCTATAGGGACGCTCTGCTCAACCGGGAGGTCATGGCCGCGCTGGGCGACGGCTTCACTGCGCCTGAAAGCTCTTTGCGTAGATGTCTTCTCGGCGGGCAATATGATTTTATAAACCGCCTGGAGAGGGCGGATTTTTTGAATTATCTGCCGGATGATATACTGGTAAAAGTGGACCGGGCCAGCATGTTTGTATCTTTAGAGGTGAGGGCGCCCTTGCTCGATTACCGGGTCGCCGAATTTTCCTTTGCGAATGTCCCGGGCAGTCTCAAAGTAAAAGGGATGACGCAAAAATACCTCCTCAAGAAACTGGCAAAAAAAATACTGCCAGGGGCACTCGATGTTAACAGGAAATGGGGCTTTGCCATTCCCGTTGCCGAGTGGTTCAGAGGCCCGCTTTTTAACCAGTTGAGAGATACTTTGTTAGGCGGCCAAAACCGGTTTTTTAACCGGGATTGCATTGAAAAACTGCTTGCCGAGCATAAAACCGGCATAAACCATGACGGGCGGCTTTTTGCCCTGCTTGTATTTTCATTATGGTGGAATTCTTACCTTGGAGACAGCTATGGATACTAAAGTACTTGAACTGCTGGTTTGCCCCGAGTGCAAGGAAGACCTGCAGCTTGAAATATTGCGGGATGACAGATCCTCGCAAGTAATAGACGGCATTCTGGCATGCGAGGGCTGCGGGAGGGCATATCCGGTCATAGACGGAATACCCAGACTCCTTCCCGATGAGATGAACGGGAATCTCCTTTCTTACCACAGGGAATTTTTTGAACGCCATGGGTCACGTTTTCCATCCATCGCGCATAAGGCGGACAAGTCCGGCAAGACTGTTTTAAAGGAAAGGACGCTGAAAAGTTTCAGTTTTCAATGGAATACCTTTGGGAAGATATACCTGGAATACGGCCTGCACTGGCAGGATTATCTGCCGGTTTCTGTTGAAAAGTCAGCCCTTCTTGAAGGTAAACTGGGCCTTGACGCCGGCTGCGGTTTCGGCAGGCATGCCCTACAGGCTGCGGCGGCCGGGGCGCAGATGATCGGAATGGACCTGAGCGAGGCGGTAAAGGCGGCGTATTCCAACACGAGGCATCTGAAGAATGTGCACATCATCCAGGGGGACATTTATAATCCTCCATTCAGGAGAGGGACATTCGATTTTATCTATTCGCTGGGCGTCCTGCACCATCTTCCCGACCCCGACGGCGGATTCAGGTCCCTCGCCGGTTTGTTGCGCCAGGGGCAGGAGATGTTCATATGGTGCTATGACAACGAAAAGCCGAAAAAGAACTCCTTGTATGAATTCATCAGGAGATATTCTTCCAGGCTGAATTATAAGGCCCTGTATGCCTTCACGTTTCTGGCCGCCTCCGGTGTCAGGCTCAGCCTGAACTACCCCGTGATGCTTGCAAAGGCCTTTGGAGCCAAAGACAAAAAATTTCCTTATGACTATTACACAAAGTATCCGTTCGGTGTGCTTCACGCGGATCTCTTCGATGTTTTTTCGGTCCCCTCGACCAGGTATTATAATCTGGGGCAGTTGGAGGAATGGTTTGCCCAGTCCGGCATGGAGGTTCTGGAAGGCAGGCATTGCGTCTCCGGCTGGACGGTTTATGGTAAAAAGCGAAGTGCAGACGAATAAAAGGATACTGTTCGTCACGTTGGATCTTGGGGGAGGCGGCGCGGAGCGGGTCCTGGCGCATCTTTTGAAGAATCTCGACCGCGGCAAATTCCAGCCATCGGTTGTCGTGCTAAAAAAAGACGCTCCCAGCTACGAGGTCCCGGAGGATGTGGACGTTAATTACATCAGGAAGACAAAGGCGCTGGATTTTTTTCGTTTGGCTTTTTCTCTTGCCAGGCTCATCCGCGAAGAGCGTCCGTCAGCCATCATCTCTTTTCTGACCTACACGAATTACCTGACGGCCTTCGCGAAAATGCTGTCCGGCAGCAAGGTCCCGCTGCTTCTTAATGAACGTACCACTATAAGCGAGGATTTGAAAGGCCAGCGCTTCGCCTGGTTAAAAAGGAAGCTGGTCAGCTATTTTTATCCGAAAGCAAATTGTATAATCGCGGTCTCGAAAGGAGTAATGGGAGACCTGGTTTCCAATTACTGCATATCTGAGGGCAAATGCTCCGTGATCTATAACCCTGTGGATTTGGGGGACATCGAAACGAAAGCAATGGAAGATGTTGATCACCCGTGGTTTAAAGATTCTAGTGCCCCCGTGATAACCGCATGCGGCAGACTCGGCCCCGAGAAAAATTATCCACTCCTTTTAAAAAGTCTGGTCAGTGTATTGAAGCAGACGGATATCAGGCTTGCTGTTGTCGGCGACGGGGTGTTGAGGACAGAACTGGAATCCATGGCGGAAAAACTCGGCATCCGGAAGAATGTCCTTTTTCTGGGGCATCAACTTAACCCATATAAGTACATGTCCCGCAGCCGCATCTTTGCCCTCTCATCAAACTACGAAGGCTTTCCGAATGTTTTGCTGGAAGCGATGGCGTGCGGGGTGCCGGTCATTTCTACCCGTTGCCCGTCGGGGCCCGGGGAAATAATAACCGATAGGGTAAACGGGCTGCTGGTGCCGCCCGGCGATGAAGGGGCGATGGCAAAGGCCATACTGGAGCTGGCGGGCAGTGGGTCCATGCGCCGGGAGCTTGGGGAAAACGGCAGAAAACGGGCGGGAGATTTCGCGATGGGCAGGATGATGGCGGAATACGAGAAGGTCTTTCTTGAGGCGGCGGGATGTTCCGGAAATTAAGCAGAGTATGGCTTGCCGGCATCCTGTTATTTGTCCCTTTCCAGATGATGCTTGCGGAGCGGACCGTCTGGGGCTTCAATTATCTTTACCAGATAACGATAGTCCTGTTTTTTCCGATAGCGATAGGGCGGCTATACAGGGAAAGGGGGCTTTTTCGCGGGAGCCTTGTCTTTTTCTCGGTCCCGCTTTTAGCCGTTGCGGTTTCCGGCGCGATATCGGGCTTGATAAACCGGAATCCATTGTTTGTTACCACCCTGGGGATTTTTGATTATGTTAAAAATTTTCTCGTGATCTTTATTTACGCCGCTTTTTTCACTGAAGCCGACGAATGGCAGAAGATACTTAATTATCTGCTCGTTATCGGCGCGGCTTTGGGCGCCGTCGCCTTTTTGCAAGAGATATGGGCCTTAAATTTCCACTATCTTTTCGACTATAACATTTATCATACCGACAACTATATATTGAGAAGTCTGCCGGCTGAGAGCTGGAAAATGATGGACTTTTGGAGGCTGGGGATCTACCGGGCATCATCTCTGATGGACCACCCGGATGCGCTTGGCCTGTATTGCCTGCTGCTTCTTTTTATCTATCTTTCCGCTCGAAAGGAAATAAACCCTTTGCTCTTTTTTTTGCTGTATACCGGTGTATTTGTGGGAGTCTCGAGGATGGTTTATGCGGGCTTCATGCTGCTTGCCGGGGTGCAGTTCTTCAGGGGCAGGAGATGGATAGCGGCTTTTTCGGTCCCGATAATCGTCCTTATGTTTTTCATGTCCGGCCTGCCGGACCTTGATGTCTCTCACTTGCTGAAGGGGGATATAAGGGAAGGCGGAATAAAAATTTTCCAGGTACTGCATACGGGCGTAAAGAAAAAAGAGATAAACGCGGAAGAGATAACGAACGAAGAGGAAGAGGCAAAGCTGGGGGCATGGGATTTCCGCGAGTACGCCAGGGACAAGGCGATGAAGATATGGAGCGACAGCCCTGTCTTAGGGGCCGGTCCCGGGATGTTCGGGGGCGTGATTTCCGTCATGTTCAATTCTCCTGTTTATAAAAAATACGGTTTTTCCCAGCAATGGTATGACTACATGAAGCCCTTCAGGAGCCTGGACCAGTTCTGGCCCCAGGCGCTGGCCGAGCTGGGCGCGGAGGGCACGCTCGTCTTTGCGGGGTTTCTGCTTTCTATCCTTGTATGTTTGTCCTTTTTGGGAAAGAGGTCCCGGCAAGCCGATGCCAGAGGCCTGTTCGCCGGGCTTGCCGGCGCCTGCCTGCTCATATTCGTCTATACGATGGGCAGCGGCCTGAATGAGGCTTCCTTCCTGTTCACTTATTGCGCTTTCGTTGG
>JAKAEG010000012.1:0-12594 GCA_021819985.1 Nitrospirota bacterium
GACGACAATCCGCCGCCGTCTCACCATCGCCCTTTCGGAACTTTTATTCCGCTGTCCCTGCTGTCACCGGGAATTCAGGAGATAGGCGAATACATATGAATATTTATGACACAGTAGTACTAGCTAGTCACTAGCGCTTGCGCGCCTCCGGCTTACGATCCGGCGGACCCATGTCTCAGTGAGCGCGTATTTCCTTGCCAGTTCTTTGTAGTTTGCCCCGTTGAATTCGCTCCTGATGTAAGCGTCCCTTTTTTTGACGATAAGACTTCCGATCTTCGGAAAATAAAATGGCAGTCCCCCCAGCTCTTCTGAAAGCTTCAGCGCGTTTTCAACGCCCACTACCCTGGCCACCGCCCGGTAACCTTCCGGCAGGTCATCGGGTATCATCTCGCTTGCGACCTCTTCCAGCCAATTTCTCATATTACCCTCCCCTTTTCCAGGAAATAACTTTTTTAAAAGATCCAGATGTTCCCTATTGAAAAAAATCCGTCATGCGGATAATATATATCGGAATGACGATATTTATAGTGAGCGATATAAAATTTCTGATCGATGTCAGCCGGAAGGCCTGTTCACCTCAATGACCGGACGGGAACAGATTTTTTTATTTTTTAACAACGGGATGCCGCTCTCGATATACTCCATTTCCATGCCGCTCCCCCTCCTCTTAAAACTCCCGATAACTATAATCGGCATGACGATATATTGTCAAGAGGGAGGACCGCAATGGCAATAGGCAAGAGAATAAAAGGTTTTAGGGCCAAAAAAGGTTTAAAAGTCAGGGAATTATCAGAAATGATCGGGATTTCCCAGGGGACTCTCTCCGATATCGAGAATGAAAAAACAAAACCCTCGGCGGACACTCTGAGCCTTATAATTCGTCATACGGATATAAACCCCGGCTGGCTTTTAACGGGTCATGGATCATTTACAAAGGAACCCGGCGCGGCAAATTATCAGGGGAAGCCTGTTTCAAAGTCCGGCCCCGTTTTGAAATCCGATGATGAAACGGCGCACTCCGCGCCGAATTTATCCGGGGGGGCCTACAGGGGAGAAGGAGTTTCCGCCCCCGATGGCCATTGCGGGGACGCATTTGCGCGCATACCGGTCTACACCCTTGCCGGCGCGGGCGTGCCCAAAGACCTCTCGGAATATGAGCCTATAGATAGCATAACGTTGCCCGGAGATTTTAGCGGCCCTGGTATTGTGACCGTTAAAGTACGGGGCCAGTCCATGGAACCCACGGTGTGGGACGGGGCCATTATCGGCGTGAATACAACGGTGCTGAATATAGTGAGCGGCGATATCTATGCCTTCTGGCTGCCGTATGAGGGGGCCGTTATAAAAAGGGTGTTTGTGGGATACGAAAAACTGATATTGAGGTCAGATAACCCGAATTTCCCTCCAATAGAACTGCCAAGGAATGAGCTTGAGGCTGGCGGCGAGATGTACCGGCTTCTGGGCCGCGCCGACTGGATAGTACAAAGGCGGAAGAAATAAAAAAGGGACGGCCCCGGAGATAAAAGCTTCCTGGCGGCCATCCACTGGCAAATTTTTTATTTTTGTTTGTAGATAGTTTCTGTTGCGAAAGCCGTTTTTCCGAAGCAAAAATGACTAGCGGGGGTACATATTGGGAGGTGTTGCTACGTCTAATAGCCGTCATTCCCGAGGTAGTCATCGGGAATCCAGTGACTTTTTTTGTTTTAAAATCAAAGGCAACGTCGCTGGCCAGACTTGATCTTTTTACGGATAAAATCGGGCGCTTAAGACATGCGGGAATGACGAACGAGAGGAATACGGCAAAAAAGGAAATGGCAAAGGATGGAGATATTAGGCAAAGAGACGCTTTGGCAGGGCGCTTTTCTTAAAACCATCCGGATCACGTACAGGGACAACCATGGAGTTGTCCGGACGTGGGAGGCCGTGGACAGGACCGGCGCGGACGGGGTGGTAATAATAATGCCCTTGACGAAAAAACGTGAGCTTATCCTTATAAGGCAGTTCAGGGTGGTAAACGGAAATTACGCGATAGAATTTCCGGCCGGGCTCATAAACCCCGGCGAGGACCTGATGCAGGCTGCAAAACGGGAACTGATAGAAGAAACCGCTTATGAAGGGGAAAACTACTCCATACTGGTTGAAAACGTGATATCCACAGGGTCGAACGCCGAAAACTGGACGGCGGTGCTGGCCCTGGGCGCGCATCCGGCCTCAAAAGAGACAAAGGCCCTTTATCCAAAGGACGAGACGGAGGAAATAGAGGTGATAAAAGTACCGATCGTGGCCCTGCCCGATTATCTTTTCACCTGTCAACAGGCAGGCGACAGCGTGGATCTGCGCATCTTCGGGCTCTTCGAGACGGCCAGAAGGAAAAATCTGATTTAAATTTTTAAGGACCTCAAATAATATCCATGAAAATTGGCCTTTATTCGTCATGCCCGAGGACCTTAATCGGGCATCCATTTTAACCTGGCCAGTCTTTATCAAATATTTTCACCCCTTGCGCCCTATCATTGCGTCAACGGACCAGCGGCCTCCGCCTTTGATCATGAGCGCTATCGCGATGGCGCACGCCAGGATATGGTACTCAAAGCCCTCCCCTTTCTTCTGGCCGAACCAGTTCATGAAAAACCCGTTTTGAAAATGGACCATAGCTACGGCCACTACCATTACGACAAAGATCCCGAAGGCGGCAAGCCTTGTTAAAAACCCGGCAATCAGGGCCAGCGCCCCAAGAGACTCCGCCACGATATCAAGGAAAGCAAAAAAGACGGGTATCCCCATCTTGCCGAACATGGCAAGCGCGCCGCTGTACCCCGGGCCGCCCCACCAGCCAAAGACCTTTTGCGCCCCATGCGGGATAAAAACAGCCCCAAGCAAAACCCTGAGCACAAGCCCCGCCGTATCGCCCGAGTCCGTTCGAAACAACCTTTTTAACATGTCGTCCCTCCTTGGCAGAAATTATCAAAAGATTTTCGAAAATAAAATGCCCGCCTCATTTTGTTTAGAACCCATCTCGAAATTACTTTTAACGTGGATGCCCGATTAAGGTCCTCGGGCCTGACGTCTTTTTTAGCATATTTCAGTGCTTTTTGACATCATTCCCGCGCAGGCGGGAATCCATTTTTGCAAGCTTCATAAAATTCACTTTTTGAGATAGGTTCTAGTCTTTTTTAAACAGATCAGCATATTGCCCGTAGCCCTCTTTATCCAGTTCCTCTTTTGGGATGAAGCGCAGGGCCGCAGAGTTGAGGCAATAACGTTTACCTGCCGGAGGGGGGCCATCATCAAAAACATGGCCCAGGTGCGAACCGGCGCTCCGGCTGCGAACCTCGATGCGCCTGTGAAACAGTCTTCTGTCCTCTTTCAGCACGATGTTGCCCGGCTCAAGCGGCTTTGTGAAACTTGGCCATCCGGTGCCGGAATCGTATTTATCCTGTGAGCTGAAAAGCGGCTCGCCGGATACGATGTCCACGTAGATGCCCTCTTTTTTATTGTCGAAATACTCGTTATTAAAGGCCGGTTCCGTGCCGTTTTCCTGGGTCACTTCATATTGTATGCGCGTGAGTTTTTTCCTGAGGTCTTCTTTGCCAGGTCTCATGGTCATAAAAAATAAAAAAATTGTCTTTACTGTTTTACGGCGACCAGCAGGATGCCAAGTTCCTTTTCCAGGTCCTGTATTTCCCTCAGTTCCGTTTCAGACAGCTCTTCCGGTCTTGTTTCATAACAGCTGTAGGCAAGTAGCATTTTTCCGATCTTCTTTTCCGCGGCCTTGACCTCATCCAGCCTGCTGACATCCAATTGTGAAAGGCTGCACATCATATCAGCGCCCTCCTTTATTTAAAATTCCCTCATTAGAGGTTCGCAGCCGGTTTGGGAATTGTCAAGACCGGGGCGAGATGAGACTAGAACCTGTCTAAAAATTCAAAATGGATTTCCGCTTACGACATGCGGGAATGGCCCCCGACCAAGAAGTTCGAGGGCAGGCTTAAAAGATTTAAGACGTCATGCCCGAGGACCTTAATCGGGCATCCACTTTGAATCACTTACTTTTCCCGGCTGAACAATCAGCGCTGCGCCCATGACGATTTTCCTTTTTCGACGCCGTACGCCGCGATTTCTTAAAAATATCTTACAGCCGGAAGCAATTTTAAGATAGGTTCTATTTAAGCACCCTGTTCAGAAACTCTCTTGTCCTGGGGACTTTCGGGTTGGTGAAGATATCCTCAGGCGGGCCGGTTTCGATGATGGTCCCTTTATCGAACACCACTACGCGGTCTGCCACTTCGCGGGCAAAGCCCATCTCGTGCGTGACGATAAGGGTGGTCATCCCGTCCTCCACAAGCTTCCGTATCACTGAGAGCACCTCTCCGGCCATCTCGGGGTCCAGCGAGGACGTGGGCTCGTCAAAAAGCATCGCCTCCGGGCGCATGGCCAGCGCCCTGGCTATCGCGACACGCTGCTGCTCGCCGCCTGAAAGCTGGGCCGGATAGCTGTTTACCTTGCTTTCAAGATTTATCTGTCTCAATATCCCTCTTGCGATCTCCTCCGCCTCCCGCCTGCTCATTCCAAGCACCCGGACCGGGGCTTCCGTTATGTTTTGAAGCACTGTCATATGCGGGAAAAGATTGAACTGCTGAAAGACCATCCCAAGCTTCAGCCGCACTCTCCTTATGTTTTCAGCATCTTCTTTCGAGGGCCGCTTCCTGTTTATGGAATGAAGCTCGATTCCCGCCACCGTTATCTCTCCACGGTCGAACATCTCAAGCCCGTTTATGCAGCGAAGGACCGTGCTCTTGCCGCTTCCAGACGGGCCTATAAGCACCACCGCCTCCCCTTTTTCCACCTGCAGGGAAACACCCGCAAACAGAGTGTTCGTTCCGAAGGATTTATACAGGTCGCGGACGGATATCATCGCCTGTCCTTCTTGAGCTTTTTCTCAAGTCTTCTGGCCAGCAGGGAAAGGGGATAGCTCATTCCGAAATAAAGGAGCGCGGTGATGATACCCAGCTGGAAAAAACGAAGCGTGCTTGCCGCAAGCATGCTGTAGGTCTTTGTAAGCTCCACCATCGCGATGACGGAGACAAGCGAGGAGTCCTTGAAAAGCGCGATGAAGTCATTCGTTATTCCGGGCAAGGCTATCTTTACCGCCTGCGGCAGGATAATGCGCCTTAGGGCAAGCCCCTTTGTCATACCCAGCGAAAGGGCGGCCTCCATCTGCCCGTGCGGCACGGCATTTATGCCCGCCCGGTATAGCTCGGCCTCATATGCGGCATAATTCATCCCAAGCCCAAGAAAAGCCGCAAGCACGGGATTAAGCGAGATGCCGATATTGGGCAGCCCGTAATACAGGATATAAAGCTGTATCAGAAGCGGCGTGCCCCTGTACACTTCTATATACGAAGCGGCCAGCCAGTTGAATGGCGCCCCGGCATAAAGCCGCATAAGCGTAAGGATAAGCCCGAGGCCGATTGCCAGCGACATTGAAGATACAGAAATAAGGACCGTCACTCCCGCGCCCTTTAACAGCATCGGGAAGAAACTTTTTACCGGAGCGCGCTGGCTTTCTTCGAGGGTGGCCGCGTTTTTGTCCGGATTTCTAAAATAAGCGGCAAGCTTCTCCTGTTTATTATTCCAGAGTCCCCACTTTTCATATATCCTTTTAAGCTCTCCCGTCCTGTAGAGTTTGGCAAGGACCTCGTCGAGCTTCTTTTTCAACTGCACGTCGTTTTTGCGAATGGCTATGGCGTATAGCCCCTCGCCTACCGGCGGGCCTGCAAATTTCAGTTTCGGGTTGGGCCGGGCGTAATATGCCGCGATGGGCAGGTCCAGGAGCACGGCATCCAGCCTGCCAAGGGCCAGGTCCTGATAGGGCTCCACCTGCCCGGAGTATATCTTTACGTTTACGCCCCTCATGCCCATAAGTATGTCCTGGGCAACGGTGCCGGAAAGTGTCCCGACCGTCCTGCCCTTCAGGTCGTTCACGCTTTTAATCGAGTTTTCGTCCTTTCGGACCACGAGTTGTTCGGTATAAATGTAATAGGGCTGGCTGAAGAGGACGCGCTCTTTCCTCTTTTCGGTTATCTCGATGCCGTTCATGGCGAAATCGAAATCGCCCCGCTCAAGCGCGGGGATGAGGCTGTCCCAGGCGTTCTGGGATTCCACGGCCTTTACCCCAAGCTCCCGCGCGATGGACTGGGCCAGGTCCACCTCGAACCCTACCAGTTCCGATGGGTCCTTCGGATCCGGGAAAGCGTATGGCGCGCCGCCCTCCGCATCCGCCCCCCACAGCAGATGGCCGCGTTTTTTTATCTTGTCGAGCGTGCCTTCTTTAGGTTTCGAGGGCACGGCCGCATATATGATTATTCCCGTCCCTATTATGAGAAGGAAAAGAATTCCAAGAAACCGCCTCATGACTGTTTTAAGGTAAACGAATCACTCAAAACGCGTCAAGGCAGCAGGGAAAAGGATGAATTCCCGGCCCATACCTCCCAGATAAGACATACGCACAGTATGAGGCCGAACCATTCTGTTACAGCGATCAAATCGATGTGGCCGGTCAGAAACCTGGTTACCCGTCCGGCAGCAGGAAGCTGGCGATAAAGCCCTTCCTGGACAACCAGTTGCCTGAACGAAAGCCTTTGGCTTTTCACCTCGTTTCCGCCATGACACTGTATGCACTGCTTTCCCGTGGCCCGGGCATATTCAGGGTTGGCGCTGGAGGGTTGCGGAAAAAAAACAGCACAGACAAGACAGAAAAAAAAACCGGTCAGAAAAACCCTGCCCCTTTTCATGCAAATAATCATGCAAATTATTATAACGGAATTTCACCCCGGTTTCATTCCAATACTCTTTGGCTGGATGAGAGGCGGCCGGAATCAGGGGGCTTTTTGATTTTTTTAAAAAAGCCCCCCTCGTTTACCGTTGCTTCATTTCAGATTTTTGCCGTTATTATGGCATTTCATGCAATTGCCCGCGGGGGCAAAGGCCTTTACTCCATTGTGGCAGGAGCCGCAATACTTTCCGTTTCTGATGTCGTTCATGGTAAACCTGTCAGCCCCGAATTTCATCGTGAAGGGCACGGGCTTCAGATTCTTATGGCAGTCCGGGCAACTAAGGCCTTTGCTCAGATGCATTTCCGGCGCCATGGTTACGTTGCCCATCATGTTCTTAAATACGATCGGCGCATGTCCCATGGGAATGGCCAGAGCCGAACCCGCGAAAAAGACGGCGGCAGCAAGCACGAGGATTATTGTAGCCTGTCTCATTACGGTCACCTCCTTTCCATCTGAATTGACTGAAAATTTTCTCGCCTCATGCAGGTTGAATTGCATAATTTATGCCACCATGGGATTTTTGTTTTTTCAACGCCACAAAAAAAACGGCTGAAAATTTTTTGTTATTTATCGGAGCAATCGGGGCAGCTGAATCTCTTCATTTAGGCGGCGCTTTAATACACAGGGAAAAGTCGCGCAGCATATTCATCCCCATTTGAGAAATGAATCCCCTTATGAGGAGGTCTCCTGCCGGACCATCTCGGCCGCCTTTCTGAAATCGATCTTGCCTGTCCCGGTCTTTGGAAGATCAGGCAATACGGTAAACTGCTTTGGGATGGCGATGTTTGGAAGATGGCCCATCAGATGCCTGATCATTTTCATCTCGTCGACCTTTTCGGTGACGGCAGCCACAATCCTTTGCCCTTTGATAATGTCCGGGATGGAAACAACACAGCAGAACACTCCTTCAGGAAGCACTTTACCCATTGCTTCCTCAACCTTTACCAGAGACACCATCTCCCCGCCTATCTTCACGAACCTCTTCAGCCTGCCATCAAACCAGAGATATCCGTCCTCATCCAGATAGCCCATGTCCCCGGTATCGTACCATCCGTCCCGCACACATCCTGAAGTTTCTTCATCGCCGCCAAGGTAGCCCTTCATTACCAGTTCGCCTTTCACCAGTATCCTTCCGGTGGTTCCCGTGGGGCATTCTTCCCCTGTCTCATGATTTTCCACACGTATGGAGACATTGGGCAGGGCCCGTCCCACACTCCCCGGCTTGTTGTTGGCAGGAGTATTTGCCGAAATAACGGGTGAGGTTTCGGTTGCCCCGTAACCCTCATAAAGCGTTATATTGTGCTTCTGCGCGAACCCGGCCCGAAGCTCTCCGGGGCATTTGTCCGCCCCGCAGACCGCTATGCGCACGCTCCTGAAGTCACCCGGATCCGATTTTCGCAGGTACCCCCAGAAAAAACTGGGCGTGCCCATGATGATCGTAGGCTTTTCATCCCGGATTATCTCGCAAAGTTTTTTATAATCGACCGGGTTTGCGTAAGAAATTATCGTCATGCCGTGATAAAGCGGCGTCCATAAATTCGGATTGAATCCGAAGATATGGAAATACGGCAGGCTGGCAAGCATACTGTCTTTTGAGGACAGTTCAAACGCCTCGCTGAACCCGTTTATGTTCGAAATGATGTTTCTGTGGGTAAGCTGCACGGCCCGGGCGTCTTTCTCGCTGCCGCTGGTAAAAAGTATCGCGGCGTTGTCGTTTTCCTGTCCCCCGTGGACCGCCCTTAATACAACAGGAAGCGGCAACATGGCCAGAGCGGCCGCCCTCAATTTCTCAAAAACTGAAAGTCCTTTTATTATGTCCTCTATAAAGACCATCCCTTCGACAAAAGGGCAGTCTATTTTTTCAATGAATGGTCTTGAGGTGATCACGGTTTTAAAAAAACATTTTCCCTGGGCGTACCTGACATTATTCGCGGCCCCGGTTGAATAATTGATCATGACAGGCGTCCGCCCGCTCATCAGGACGCCTATCACCGAAAGGGCGCAGCCTGCCGTGGTGGGCAGCATTATCCCAATGGCTTTTTCCTCATATTTTTCCGAAAAATATCTTGAAAGGGCAAGAGAAGAGGAAAGCGCTTTGAAGTAACTTATCGATCTTCCCGAGGTGCAATCGATAAACGCCGTTTTCCCGGAATGTTTTTTTGCTATTTTTACAAAATGCTGATGAAGAAGCATATTTTTTTTTGAATACCCGGCTCAGATATTACCATTTCCGAAGGTATTTTTTATAGGCCGGACTTGATATTTCCCCACCGGGGCTAAAAGCCGGGGCTAAAAATATATATTTGGCCCATATATGAGATTGACACGGCCTTTCATATCTGTTGCAATTTAAGGAGAAGGCGCAAAAAACAAAAAAATAAAAAATTCGAGCAGCCGGAGGAACGCAGGCATAATACCCGGAGAGGGAGGCCTGCCCAGTAAAAAGATGTCATCAGCCAATGATAGAACAGGTTTTTTCACGCGTGAAGACCGGCAGCTGCGGAAGGCGGCCTTTGCCGGAGGGTGTTTCTGGTGCATGGAGCACCCGTTCGACCAGATACCCGGAGTGGTGTCCGTTACTCCCGGTTACACAGGGGGACACAAGAAAGACCCTACCTATGATGAGGTCTCTTCGGGTGAGACCGGCCACGCCGAAGCGGTCCTGGTGATCTATGACCCAAACCAGGTGAGTTATGAAAAACTGCTGGATGTTTACTGGCGCAACATAGACCCGGCCACCAGAAACAGGCAGTTCTGCGATATCGGGCATCAATACCGGACCGCCATCTTTTATTTTGATGAGCAGCAGCGCCGCCTGGCAGAGGATTCCAGGGAACAACTGGAGAAGACCGGGGAATTCAAAGGCCCGATAGTCACTGAAATTGTCCCGGCTGGCGATTTTTACCCTGCAGAGGATTATCACCAACAGTATTACAGAAAAAACCCCACGCTTTATGAATCCTATCGCGCCCAGTGCGGCCGCGACCAGCGGTTAGAAGAGCTGTGGGGCAAAAAAGGCGAAAAAACATCTAAGAAATAAAAAGGAAACAAAATCAATGAAACAGATGAAGACGTGGAAAAAAGAAAAAAAATTAAAAAGATTGCCGGTTTTGACCGTATGCCTGCTGATAACAGCCCTTTTTGCGTCTCCCCTGCCAAATGTATATGCGTCAGACCAGGGGGGAAAAATTTTCACGAAACATTTCCAAAAGAGCCTTTTTGATATTACCGGTCATGCCCTGTACAGCGTCGAGGTGCTGCCAAACAATAAAGAGTATGACATCGGGCAGAACACTATCGGCGTAATCGTCCATAACGATAAGGACGAGGATGTGAAAGGCGCGGAATTGTCCATAACCTACAAGAATGTGGATTCCGGGAAAACTATCTCGCCCGCAAAGATAGAGGACAAACATAACGGGCTCTATATAGTGAGCGGGCTTGACAACCTTTTCCAGCCTGGCCGCTGGGACCTGGGCGTCACTGTAAATAAAGACGGCGTAAAGGACAGCGTGGAATTCAATCTCCCGGAAGCGTTTCAAAAACTTTACCCGAAGGGGAGATACTCGCCGTAAAACATAAAAAAATAAAAAAATGCACAAGGTGAGTCGCTCACTTTACAAGGAGGCCATTGCATGGAATACGCATCGATTGGCGGCGCCATTATAAAAGCTTCACGCGTTTGCATGGGGACCTGGGCCATCGGAGGATGGCTCTGGGGAGGCTCGGACGAAAGTGATTCCGTGGCGGCCATCCAGACCGCCCTCCAAAAGGGCCTTAATTTCATAGACACTGCCCCCGCATACGGTTTCGGGCTTTCGGAGGTGATCGTGGGCAAGGCCGTCTCCGGCATTGACCGCACGAAGGTCTTCATATCCACCAAAGCCGGTATCGAATGGAGGGAAGGCCGTATCTTCCGCAATGCATCCAGGGAAAGGATATTGACGGAGATAGACGACTCCCTGCGGAGATTGAAGACCGGTTATATCGATCTTTATCACGTGCACTGGCCCGACCCGCTTGTGCCGGTAGAGGAAACGGCACAGGTGATGAACGAGCTTTTAAAGCAGGGAAAAATAAGGGCCATCGGGGTCAGCAACTTCAGCATGGAACAGATGGAGGAGTTCCGGAAAGTGGCGCCCATACATGCCTGCCAGTCCCCCTATAATTTGTTCGAACGGGAAATTGAAAGCGATATCCTTCCTTATTGCAAAGAGCACGGCATAGTGGTGCTCGCGTATGGGGCTTTATGCCGGGGGCTCCTTTCGGGCAGGATGAGACCCGATGCCGTCTTTGTCGGCGACGACCTCCGAAATAAGGACCCAAAATTCCGGCAGCCCCTTTTCGGCAATTACCTTAAGGCCGTTGACGAGCTTGCCTCTCTCGCCAGGGCCCGGTATCAAAAAAGCGTGCTGCAAATGGCCGTCCGCTGGGTGCTTGACCAGGGGGCGGAGTTCGCTCTATGGGGGGTCCGCAACCCCGGCCAGCTTGAGCCCCTCGACGGGATAATGGGCTGGAGCCTGGACGAAAACGCAATGAGGGAAATAGACGGGATACTTAAAAGGAATATTCCCAAGCCCGTGGGCCCGGAGTTCATGGCCCCGCCGTCAAGGGAGTTGGCCACAAAGGCCTTTTAAATTAATTTAATTAATTTCTGTTGCGGGAAGAGAAGCGGGGCGGAGCAGGCCACGCCCCTACAGTCTTCCGGACAGCGGGCGGCTGTTTCGCGCGCAGCTCACCGGCGTTTACGATGACATCTTTTGGGCACGCGGTCTTACCGGGGCCCTCTTTCAAACCGTTCGGACGGCCATTTGGAATACGTGCTGAGCTTTTCGAATTTCACCCTCCCCTTTGCCAAAAGCGAACTCGTGGACGGCAAGTCCTTCACGCCGGAGGAACTGCGCTGGGGATACGTGCGCGCCGAGTTCGGCATCGGGTACCGCAGGCAGGTGTCTCCCGGCAATCAGGACAATATGTTTGCCGCCGATCTCCTGGTTGAGCCGGGGTTCCTTTATTTCCACAAGAGTTCGGATGCAGCCGCAAACTTCATCGCTCCGCACAACACGCCTGAGCTTCGCTTTCATCTGCAAACCCGCTATGACGCCCTCGTGCGAAAAACCCGGATTTCATTAAAGACATAGGTATTAATCGTGCATCCAATTTGACTTGTTTTTAAATGGCCAGTCTTTATCAAGATAAAATCGGGCGCCTGCGCGGGAATGACGTCTAAACGTACATGCATTCTATAAAACACTTTTTCAGCATCCTGCTAAAACTTTCTTTTAAAAACGCACACATTTTCCCCGGTCTTTTAAATACTTGAAAAAAATTCCCGCCCTGCTAAGCTTTAGCTTGATAAATTTAAATTCGGGCAAACCAAAAAATTCAGGAGGTATCAATATGCCGATACGTAAATCAGAAGCTGTATGGGAAGGGAACCTTAAAAAAGGCAATGGGACCGTAAAACTTGGAAGCGGCATGTTCGAGGGCCCTTACTCGTTCTCGTCCCGCTTTGAGCAGGGGCCTGGCACAAACCCTGAGGAACTCATCGCAGCCGCGCATGCGGGCTGCTTTTCAATGGCCCTTTCGGGGCTTCTGGAGCAGGCGGGGTTCAAGCCGGAGCGCATCAAGACCACAGCCAACGTGCATATCGAAAAAAGCGGCGAGGGATTCAGGATCACAAAAAGCGAGTTGGAATGTGACGCCCAGATCCCCGGCATCGACGAAAAACAGTTCCAACAGCAGGCCGAAACCGCAA
>JAKAEG010000012.1:12604-19949 GCA_021819985.1 Nitrospirota bacterium
AAAAAAGAGCTGCCCGGTCTCCCAGGCCATGGCCGGAGTGGAGATAACGTTAAAAACGAGATTGGCCGCTCTGAAAGCTTAAGAAAACCTCAATAAGCTAAAAATGAGCGCCCTTCATCTTTTTGCCTGCGGCCAAAGGATGAGGGGCGCTTAAATATAGGACCAAAAAGATATTAGAGCTTATTACAAAAGGCATTATAATATTAAAAGTTTGACAGTGTGGTGAGTCATTAATCCGTTTCATATTTATCCAAGAAAGTTTTTCTTAATCCTGGAGGACGTCATGCCCGAATGTCTTAATCGGGCATCCACGTTAAAAAATGATTTCAAGACAGGTTCCAGCCGGGCAGGAGAAGGACATAATAATACGCAAACGTGAGGTTTTATGGGAGACAACCACAGGGCAGGCCTGACCAGATATCAATCGATGTTCAAGGAGACCTTCGGGCTTGGCCCCGTGGCGGCAATCAGCGCCGTTGTCTTTATATTCCTCGTTATCTCCTTTGCGGTGTTCTGGTTTTTTCATTCGGCCCCGCCAACCACAGTCACGATGACCAGCGGCCCCGAGGGCAGCATATTCCAGATGAACGCCGAAAAGTACAAAAAAATACTTGCCCAAAACGGCATTAACCTGAAAATACTGCCATCCGCGGGTTCCCTTGAAAATCTGAAAAGGCTGGCCGACCCACGCTTCAGGGCCGACATAGGCTTTGTTCAGGGCGGAGAAACCAACGGGCTTAATATCAGCGGGCTTGTGTCCCTGGGCAGTCTCTATAACACCCCGATGATGATCTTTTACCGGAGCGCGGACCGATTTGACCTCCTTTCGGATTTTGATGGCAACCGGCTTGCAATAGGCCCCGAGGGCAGCGGAACGCGGATCCTGGCGCTGGCCCTGCTTGCCGCAAACGGCATCAAGCCGGGCGGCTATACATCGATGCTGCCGTGGGAGGGAAACAAGGCGGTACAGGCCCTGATCGACGGCGATGCGGACGCCGTTTTCCTGATGGGCGAGTCCGCGTCTGTGCAGAACATAAAAAGGCTCATATTTGCGCCCGGTGTCCGTATCTTTAACTTTCAGCAGGCAGACGGGTATACACACCGCATTTTTTATTTAAACAAAATGGTCCTTCCAATGGGTACTGTAGACTTCGGCACGAATATTCCCGTACATGACGTGCAGCTGGTCGGCCCCACGGTTGAACTCATCGCCCGCAAAAGCCTCCATCCGGCCATTACGGACGTTTTCCTTGAGGCCGCCCGCGAGATACACGGCAGGGCCGGAATATTTCAGCGCCAGGGTGAGTTTCCGGCCCCGCAGCAGCTCGAATTTCCTATCAGCACCGAAGCGCTCAGGTTCTACAAGTCGGGCAAGAGCTTTCTTTACCGCTCTCTTCCGTTCCGGTGGGCCAGCCTGGTTAACCGGATACTGGTGGTGTTCGTCCCCCTGGTCGTCGTGCTGGTGCCGGGGCTCAAGGTCATACCCCTCGTCTACCGGGGGAGGACCATGTTGCGCTTCTACCGTTGGTACCGCGTGCTGATGCTCCTGGAACACGAATTGATGGGGCCGCTCACCCCAAGGGACAAAGAGAAAATGCTCGAACGTCTGGACAACCTGGAAAAAGCGGTCACCAGGACGAAGGTGCCAGCATCGTTTGCCGACCAGTTCTACGGGCTTCGGGGGGACATAAGCTTCGTCCGCGGCCGGATACTTTCCGAAATAAAACCGGCCACCTCATAGGAAATTTTAATTTTTAAAAAATTTGAAAAAAAACAAAACGGGCGGCTATCCGCCCGGGAGAAAGGTTTTTGATTTGATTTGATTTTAGGGGATTGGGTGATTTTTTTTATTTGCCGGCTCTGGAGAGAGAATAATGCTCTTCCAGGCTGATAAACTGCTCTACCTGTTTTTTAAGCGTGGCGGCCAGGTCTGAGGATGAAATGACGCCCACCAGCTTGCCGTTCTCCACTACCGGAAGTCTCCGTATATTGTGTTGGCTCATAATGTCGAAGGCCTGATCCAGACTCTGTCCCATGTCTATGCTTTTCGGATTTTTCTTCATCACTTCCGAAACGGGCGTCTGCGCGTTTTTGCCCTCTGTCGTTATGGCAAGCGCTATGTCACGGTCAGTCAGTATGCCGCTTAGCTGGTTGCCCGCATCGGCAACAAGGATAGAGCCCACGTTTTTTTCCTTCATCTTCTTTGCGGCTTCCTGTAGAGTGGACGAGGAATTTACCGTAACCAGGTCCTTATTCATGCATTGTCTTATTTCCATAGTTCACATCTCCTTCATTTAAACCAATCCCCTGGTTTCATATTATCAAATGGGGAGCGATTTTCAACTGGAGAAGGAAAACGGGGAAGCCACGTCAAAATGGATGCCCGATCAAGGTCCTCGGGCATGACGGACGAGAGTCTAACCTAACATTGCATACAAAGTTGTCATTCCGGCTTGTCGGGGTAAAAATCTTCCCCTTTTATTTCTCTTTTTAAAGAAGGATTTTTAATTTACCCGGCGTTGCGGGAATGACAAATAAAGTAAAGCTATTTACGAGGCAGCGCCCTGGCCCTTGAAACCGCGGATTATCTGAAGCAGGCCCATTGCCGCGGTCCTGGGCCCCTCGTGCTCGTACCCTGAGATTCCAAGTCTCGTGCGTATCTGCCCGGCCCTGGCCCCGGGTACGGACTTGAATATATGGTCGAAATAGAACGCCGCCATTTTTTCGTGCTCTTCCCTGCGCTGGGGCGCGCCGAAAGGATTGGCGAAATAGGTATGCACCAGCCCTTTTTCATCGGTTGTGCCCTTTGCAAGGCGCGCGCCGCTTCTGAATACCTCGATCGCTTCTTCTGCGGAGCTGAAGAACTCCACCGCCCCATGCTCCTCGTCTATCTGCTCGTAGTTGTTCGCGTAAAGAAGGAAATTCACGGGATAGCCCTTCACGATGTGGTTATATCTTGTAACAGGGATTATCAGCCTTGCGTTGATCTTGTCCGGGTTCATGAAAATGGACCTGTCTATTTCCTCATATGCATATCCGGCCTCGAGGTCGTCGATCCTTACGAAAGCTCCCGTTTCCGTGCCGTATCCCGCAACCCTTCCCTCCGAGTCGATACCCAGCGAGCCCATGTCGTCGAATATTATCTTGAGGTCGCAGATGTCCTCCGCATTAAGCGTCCGGAAGGCCTCGATCGTCTCCGATTTGCCCGCCCCGCTGTCGCCCACTATCACCACGTTTGCCTCGCTTCCATCCTTCAGTTTAAGGTGGACCATCGCGCCATGCACCGGGAGCCGTCCTTTTTTGAGCATCGCGATATTGTGGAGCGTAAGGGCCATTTTCTTGAAATATCCAAAATAGTCCACATCTTCCGAATACCGCACCATGCCGGTCAGAATATTGTTTTCCCTGTCCTCGTAAAACATGGTGTCCGATCCGGCCCATTCGCCGTGCAGCCCGAATATCATTACCAGATCGGGCTTTTGTCCGCGGATATCTTCATACCTGGCTGTCTCAAACAGGTTTGAAAGCGAAAGCCCAAGCGACATGAAATCCTGGTGGAAAAAGATGAACGCGGTAAGTTCCCCGACCTTTACGGGATAACAGAACCATTCGGAGGCGTCCAGGCGGAGCATGCCTTCAGTAAGCTCAAAGGTCTCCTCGAAGGCCCCTTTTCGCGTGTTGGAACGGGGATAAAGGATGACGGGCGGATTGACGAGGGAAAGCCTTATGAAAGGCACCTGCGCCAAGCTTCCGTAAAGGGGTGGGCACATCCAGTCCACCTGCTCTATAAGCATCCCCATATTGGCCCCTGCAGGCAGCTGCCTGTATACCCTGGGGCTGTCTCCGGTAATGTTTTCGGCAACGCGCCTGTAAACATAAAGCACCAGGTTCTTGAAATCCTCATTCGCTTTTATGAACTGTACGCCGTGAAGCGCGCTGTTTGTGGCCTCATGCCTTTTGGGGGCTTCCAGGTACAGGAAGCGTTCGAACCGCCGCCAGTAGTTATAAAGCTCCTCCACCAGCTCGTGCAGTTCCTCCCTGCGGGAAAGCACCGGCTCAAACCCGTTATTCATTTCGATTATCTCTTCGGACGAGTGGCTTGAAAGGAGCCTGAACAGGTTTACCAGGTAGCCCGTAAGATCGTTTCTCTTTAGCTGAGGCAGCGCCTCCATCAGAAAGGCAAACAGAGAGCTTCCCCTGGCTGCCGTCTTTTCAATAAAACGGTCCACAAGCTCATGAAAAAGCGGACTTTTCAAGAGCTTTTCCGGCGTGTCGCAGTACACGCGCGCGAAATCCATGATGACTTTATTGCGGAAGATGATGTACGGCTTCTTAATCGAGACCACTGTCAGATATTATAAAAACTCTATTTAAAAAAGTAAACGCCACCGCCCCGCATGTCTAAATTTGATTCAAATTATCCAATTCCGATTAAATATCGCCTGCATCGCCAGAGCTTGCTATAATCTGAATCGATATCTGAAATTCTGCTTGAAACCGGCCATATCCGGCCCGATGTTTCTGTTTTAAAAGATTTTCCGGCATTTTTACTTTTTAAAATAAGGGGGATGATGAGAATTCTTCGCCTGGGGAATCTTTTTATGCGTCCTTTCAAAACGGCAGCCATATTGCTGATTACCGCGGCCCTGACATCATGCACCGTTGGCCCGGCCTTCAGGCGGCCGCCGCCCCCTGCTGTAAACGCTTATACCGCAACCGCCCTGCCAGAAAAGACCCAAAGCGCGCCCGTTTCCGGCGGCTCTCCCCAACTCTTCAAACTGGGAGAAAACATCCCGGCCCGGTGGTGGACGCTTTTTAACAGCCCTGCGCTCGACCGCCTGGAGCAAACGGCGCTCACCCGAAACCATACGCTTGCCGCGGCAAAGGAAGCGCTCAATGAGGCCGATGAGATAGAGCGCTCCCAGGAGGGGGCGCTTTTATATCCCAAAGTCGATGCGTCAGCCAGTGCTGAGCGCCAGAAATTCTCCGGAGCCGCATTCGGGCAGCCAGGCGCACCTGGCATCATCTTTAACCTCTTTAACGCCTCGGCCAGTGTGTCGTACATATTTGATATTTTCGGAGGCTCCAGACGGCAACTGGAAGCGCTCGAAGCGCAAACCGATTACCAGCGTTTTCAGTTCGAGGGAGCATACATTGCCCTCACCGCAAACATAGTCACAACCGCTGTGAAAGAGGCCTCGCTTCGCGCCCGGATAGCGGCCACAGCCGAAATTCTGTCAGACCAGCAGAAGCAGCTGAAAATAGTCGAGAAGCAGCTTGCGCTTGGGGGCGTATCGCGCTCCGATGTGCTTGCGCAAAGAACGCAGGTCGCACAGACCAGGGCAACACTGCCGCCTTTGGAAAAAGAACTCTCGCAAACCAGGCACCAGCTTAATGTGCTTGCCGGTGTACTTCCGGGACACCCCGGCGCAGCGCAATTGCCGGAGTTCGGCCTGGACGGGCTCGCTTTGCCTAAGGACCTTCCGGTCAGCCTCCCTTCGTCGCTCGTACGCCAGCGCCCGGACATACGCGCCTCCGAAGCGCTGCTGCATGGCGCAAGCGCACAAATAGGGGTCGCCACCGCTTCGATGCTCCCCGAATTCACTTTTAAAGGCAGTCTGGGCACTGAGACCACGAGGGCCAGTGACCTTTTTGGAAAAAATACGAGCATCTGGAATCTGGGGATGTCTCTTCTTGCGCCCTTCTTTCATGGCGGCGAACTCACCGAAAAACGCCGGGCCGCGATAAGCGCCTACAAGCAGGCGCTGGCCCAGTATCAGGAGACCGTCCTGGAGGCCTTCCAGAACGTGGCCGATGTGCTCAGGGCCATAGACAGGGATGCCGCAACTCTGAACGCGCAGACACAGGCTTGGGCCGCTGCCAGGGACTCGCTGGATATCACACGTGGTCAATTCCGGTTAGGCGCGGTGAGCTATCTGCAACTCCTCAACGCACAGCGCCAGTACCAGCAGGCGCAGATAAACCTTGTGCAGGCCAGGGCCGCGCGATTTGCCGACACCGTCGCGCTGTTTCAGGCGCTTGGCGGAGGGTGGTGGGACCGCCCGACCGGCCCGCTGGCGGAGGGCAAATGAGCGAAACAAAAACATCTGAACAGGGCCACATACGGAAGGGCATGGTCAAGCGCATGGTCATCATGCTTATAGCCGTGGGGCTTCTTTTCGGCGGCATATTCGGATATCACGCGTACGTTTCGCATATGAAGAATAAATCCATGGCCGCCCGAAAACAAAAACCCCCTCCGCAAACTGTGAGCGCGTTGCGGGTGCGGTATCTGCCCTGGCAGCCGCAGATAAAGGCCGTGGGCAGCCTGCGCGCCGTGCGCGGAGTGGACGTAACGAGCGAGATCTCCGGCCTGGTGCGCCGTATCTATTTCAGGTCGGGCGAGGAGGCCGGGAAAGGACAGGTCCTTGTGCAGCTCGACGCCGATACGGATATCGCGCTGCTTCATTCGCTTGAGGCCGCCGCCCAGCTGTCGCGCACCATTTACGAGCGGGACAAAAAACAGTTAGCCATACAGGCTGTAAGCAAGGCAACCCTGGACGCGGATGCCGCGGACCTGAAAAGCAGGCTTGCTCAGGTTGCCCAACAGAAAGCTGTTGTAGGCAAAAAAACTATCCGGGCTTCTTTTGCCGGGCAGCTTGGAATTACCACCGTCAACCCGGGGCAGTACATCAACCCGGGCGACGCCATCGTGACCCTGCAATTGATGGACCTGCTTTATGCCGATTTCAATCTCCCCCAGCAGCGGCTTTCCTCCATCCATGTGGGGCAGACGGTAACGGCAGGAACAGACGCATATCCGGGCCGCGAATTTACAGGGCTGATAACATCCATCAACCCTAAAGTGGACCCCGCCACGCGAAACGTCCTGGTTGAGGCCAGCATTAAAAACCCCAGGCACAAGCTTCTGCCAGGCATGTATGTTACTGTGGATATAAGGACCGGGCAGCCGCGAATGTACCTGACGCTGCCGCAAACAGCCGTCACTTTTAATCCATATGGCGAGACGGTATTTGTTATCACCAACGGGGGGAAAGGCCCGGACGGCAAACCCATACTTATAGCAAGGCAGACCCTTGTGACAACGGACGGCACGCGGGGCGACCAGGTTGCGATAACATCCGGCCTGAAAGAAGGGGAACTGGTTGTGACGAGCGGCCAGTTAAAGCTGAAAAACGGCTCACCCGTGGTGATAAACAACATGGTGCAGCCAGCCAACAACCCTGCCCCAAAACCGGTAGATGATTAAGCCGGGAGGTCTTTAGCTTCAATGCGCTTCACGGATATTTTCATAAGACGTCCGGTACTGGCCACGGAGATCGGA
>JAKAEG010000286.1 GCA_021819985.1 Nitrospirota bacterium
AATGGCAATGGCTTACGATTACCCAGTCCCCGGTTTTCTGACCAGCACGGTCAACACGTTGCGCCTGTGGTCCGCAAAGAGCACAAGGGAGTTCAATCTCGGCTACTTCCAGAACGGCGATTATATAAAAGCTGTCGAAGACAAAGACAGGAGCGAAAATATCTCCAGGGTCCTCTATCCCCCGGACCAGTCCCCGGCTGGCAAGGAGCTCCGTCTCAAACAACAGTATTTCTTTGTTAGCGCGACTGTCCGGGACATCATCAGAAGATACAAAAAGTTCCACGGCGGCTACCGGGAATTCCCCGAAAAAGTCTCGGTCCAGCTGAATGACACCCACCCGGCCATTGCCATAGCGGAACTTATGCGCGTGTTTGTGGACGAGGAGGGTTTGACATGGGACGACGCCTGGATCCTGACCCAAAGGACCTTTTCCTATACAAACCATACCGTATTGCCGGAGGCCCTGGAGACCTGGACCGGGGAGCTTATGGGCAATCTCCTGCCGAGGCATTACCAGATAATAGAAGAGATTGACAGGCGGTTCCTTATACAGGTGGAGAAGGAATTACCCGAAGCGCCAGGCGTCATGGAGAGTGTGGCGATAATCACGGGCGAGGGGCAAAAACTGGTGCATATGGCGCGGCTTGCCGTCATAGGCAGCCATACCGTAAACGGCGTATCGAAGCTGCACACCGGGATACTGAAGAAAAGCGTGTTCGGCAATTTCCACCTGATGATGCCGGAAAAATTCCGGAACATCACAAACGGGATAACCCCAAGGCGATGGCTGCTGGAATCCAATCCGGAGATCTCGGCCCTTATCACCGGGGCGATCGGCGATGCCTGGCTGAAAGACTTAAAACGGCTGAAAGATCTGGAACCCCTGTCCGAGGACGGCGAGTTCCTCCGGCATTTTCAAAAAATAAAACGGGCAGGCAAGGCAAGGCTATCGGACTATCTGGCCCGGACGTTTGCCATATCCATGGATCCGGACAACCTCCTTGATTGCCAGGTGAAGAGGTTCCATGAATACAAGCGCCAGATACTGAACATCTTTCACGCCATAACCCTTTACAACAGGATAAACGAGGGGGAAGAGGGGCGGGATTTCGTGCCGAGGGCGATATTATTTTCCGGCAAGGCGGCGCCGGGGTATTTCATCTGCAAGCTGGTCATTAAGCTCATACATAACGTAGCAGCCGCAATTGCGGCCCACCCGGAGGCAAGCAGGAAGCTGCAGGTCGTCTTCGTCCCTAACTACAGCGTTACGATGGCGCAGCGTATAATCCCGGCGACCGAGCTTTCGGAACAGATTTCAACGTCGGGCTACGAGGCCTCGGGCACCGGGAATATGAAGTTCGCCATAAACGGGGCGCTTACAATAGGCACTCTGGATGGGGCTAATGTCGAGCTGCGGGAGGAGGTCGGGGCCGAAAACTTTTTCCTTTTCGGCCTGACGGCCGATGAATTGGCGGGCCTCAGGGCCGATTACAACCCGTGGCACTATTACCATCAGGACGAAAATATCAGGAAGATTATAAACCAGGTGTCGGAAGGCTATTTTTCCCCGGGGGCCCCCGGACTCTTTCAGCCGATCGTGCGGTCGCTTATGGACCACGACAGCTATTTTGTCCTTGCCGATTACGCCTCTTATATGCAGTGCCAGGACTTGGCAGCAACGGCTTATAAAGACAGGAAACGATGGGCCCGGATGGCGGTCCTGAACGTCGCCCGATCCGGGAAGTTCTCCAGTGACAGGGCCGTACGCGAGTACGCCGAAAAGATTTGGAAAGTCACACCCGTAAACATATAGCTCTCCACCGCTTGCCGGTTTGGACCGGACGGCCAAATGCCTCTCGGCCAAAGTCTTCAGGGACTATATCAGGATGGCTTGTCCACCTGATAACCCACACCAGGGTGAACGCCATCCATCCAGGGATTACAATATCGGATATTACGAGATCTGTCTCACGCCTTTTTATTCATAAATATGGAGCCCTTTTGGACGTTTGTAAAGAATTGTGAAGAGATACTGGAGACGTTTACAAAAACTTTTCTTTTTTTTACTTATCTTAATCCACACTTAAAATTTTTTTTTGTATGCTGGAAGGTAACCGTAATATGTGAAGGGGATACCTTACATGAATAGTGACATGATAATAATTTCAATGACCATGTTAAGAGCTTGCCTTTCTGTTTTGGAAAGCAAGGCGCTCTTTAAATTGCTGATTTCAGAGACGCGCTTTCCTATTTTTAGCATACATAAAAAAAAGTCCTCTCCCCTGGGCGCCTGGATAAGAAGGTTTCATCCCCCTCTCAGGCCGGACGCTCTTTTTTTAATATCATGGAATTCGGAAAACGATGAAATTAACGGTAAATAATGTGCTGAAAAATCAATTTTTTAGCCCTGATATGTGCAATGCATGTATGCAAAGGGGAACCTGGGTCCAGGTCTGCAAAGACGATCTCGCAGTGCCCGGGCTGGTCCGCCCCCTATGCAGTAGGCATATGTTCATACAGACAAATTATCTGAAGTTTAAATTATGAAGAAAAATATTTTATTGACAGGAGGGGCTGGGTCAGGAAAAACCTTCATTATCAAGAAACTAACAAAATGCCTGAGTGTGCCAGTAAACGGTTTTTATACGGAAGAGGAGAGAGAGGCATCCGTACGGGCCGGTTTACTGATAAATACCATTGATGGTAAACGCTTCCGCCTTGCGCATCGCGATATTGATTCCGCTTGCAAAATAGGGAAATACGGCGTCAGCATTGAGAATATCGAAAATATCGCCGTTGCTGCCATTACGCCGACGAACTCAAATATTATAATTATTGACGAGATCGGGAAAATGGAATGTCTTTCCGGGCTTTTCAGGAAAGCTGTAGTGAAGGCGCTTGAATCTCCCAATATTATCGTAGGGACTATAACTCTTGGGGGAGATGATTTTTTTATGAAAATAAAAAGCAGAAGAGATGTGGAAATTCACGAGGTGACTCGAAATAACAGACAATTGCTCCCGGCTTTTATCATGGGGAGAATCTCTGACCTGATGAAACGGAGCCCGGAAGAAATTTCCAGATGTTAGGAAGAAATTTCCTCCTGTCAGGATTTTTTGACAATTTTTCCGTTAATTATCAATAACTATCAATGCGGCATTTTCTTGGTATAGGTATTGCTATTAAGAGTTCGGCGTTATAGTTGTGCTGAAAGGAGGTGAAAATATGAATATACAGTCTATCAGCAGTATGCATCAGAAGATGAATACAATGAGGACTGATTTCCAGAATTTCAGCACAGCTGCGAGCAATCTTCAGAGTGCTTTGAATTCCGGGAATCAGGATCAGGTTACATTGTCGGAAAGCGCCGTGTCTCAGTCATTGAATCAACTTCTCAGTGACGCGCCTAATGCACAGGGACAGTCTTCAGTCGCCAGCGGCAATACCAACCCGATGCAGACATTTCAAAATGACCTGCAGACGCTTCAGAGCGCATTGACCTCAGCCAATGGTAGCCAGAGCGCTTCTTCCTCGAACTCAAACCTGGCCACGGCACTGAACAATGTTAGGAGTGATCTGTCCGCAATGAAAAGCCACGGACACCACCATCATCATTCGGGCAGCGGAGGTTCCGCCGGCGCTCAGGGGCAGGATCCGATGCAGGTCTTTCAAAATGATCTGCAGGCACTTCAAAGTGCATTGAATCCAACGAACGGCAGCCAGGGAGCTTCTTCAAATTCAACCTTGGACACGGAGCTGAACAACGTCCTGAACGACATTTCTTATTTTACAAAGGGTCAATCGACCGTCTCTAATAATAACGCTGTTAATATTTCAGCGTAAGTTTTAGTGAAACCTTTCCAAAAAAGGCGGGAGGGCTTGGTTTGCCCTTCCGCCTTTTTTCCTTATTCTTCTAAACGGAAAATTTTAAGGCCGTATGTCTAGAGGACGCTGAAAAATTCCTGATAAAGATCAAATTTCTACCCTGTAACGATTGCGGTGGCAAAAGGGGTGCGGGTTGGATTTTGAGAATAGTCCCGTTGCCGGTAGTCTCCGAGTTTCATTTAATAAATTCAAATATGGGATTTGGCGAAGACATGTTCCTGGACCCGCTGATATTTTT
>JAKAEG010000287.1 GCA_021819985.1 Nitrospirota bacterium
ACAGGTGAAGGGTTCGGCGACATCATCCAGAAATACAAGCAGAGGGCTGAAAACAAGCCCGACAAGCTTGATTACCAGCTCAAGGCATTGAAGGAAGCGGGCTTCCAGGATCTTCAAAAGTAAATTATCAGGTGGCGGACCTCTTTGCGGCTCCACCTGAGTGGAAGAAGGCTTTCGATATCGTGATAGAGTCATATACCCTTCAAGTGCTACCGCCCGGCCGTCGGACAAAAGCCATGCAGGCCATTGCAGGTCTTGTTGCTCCCGGAGGGCATCTTCTGCTCGTCACAAGGGCGAGGGATGAATCAGACCCGCCGGGGGATATGCCGTGGCCGCTTACGCGCAGCGAGGTGGATATGTTTTGTAGTTATGGCCTTGAAGAAATATACTTTGAGGATTATCGGGACAATGAATCGCCTCCTGTGAGGCGATTTCGGGCATGTTACCGGCATGCATGAGCATATCAGGATTTCCTTGCGGATATTGAGGGAATGCATGAATTCTTTTTCAACAGGGCTTCGGTACATATTGGCTCGGGAAAAGCGCAGAACAAGAGCGAGTTGGAAGAGCGCAGGACCTATAACGAGTGCATTTATGCAGTCGAAAACGTGCTGAAGGCAAAAATTTAAAAAATTTTTTCTGATAAGATAAAAATCAAAAATTTTGCAAATCGGAGGCTGAAAAAAATATGAAGGTCATTGCCATCAACGGAAGCCCGAGGCAGAATTGGAATACTGCAACCCTGCTGAATAAGGCTCTCGAAGGCGCAGCCACACAGGGGGCAGACACGGAGTTGATACACCTCTACGATCTCACCTACAAGGGGTGCACGAGTTGTTTTGCCTGCAAGATGATTGACGGGACACTACAAGGCAGATGCGCGATGAAAGATGATTTGACGCCAATACTCGGGAAGATCAGGGACGAGGCCGGCGCGATTGTCCTTGGGTCGCCTATATACCTTGGGGCGATGACAGGCGAGATGCGGTCTTTTCTGGAACGATTTGTGTTTGCGCCCACAGTATATACAAAGCCGCCAAAGTCGCTTTTTCCTCGCAAGATGAGGACTGGCGTCATCTATACGATGAACTTGACGGAGGAGGGGAGCCAGGAACGCGGCTACGGAAAGATGTTCAGTTTGACAGAGGATATCCTTCGCAGGACCTTTGGCGAAGCCGAAACCCTGTGCTGCTACGACACATACCAGTTTCCGGACTATTCAAAAGTTGTAATGGAATATATGGACCCGGCCAAGAAGGCCATCAGGCGCAAGACGGTGTTTCCGGAAGACTGCCGCAGGGCGTCCGAATTGGGCGGCAGACTGGCTTCAGGAGTGTGAAAAATTTTAATAATGCAAATAGCGCAGATGAAATCATTCCAAGGTTTTTCTGTTAACTTTATGACCTCGATCTCGAAAAACGGAGGCTACCAGGATGGATAAGGTCAGGGTCTATAAGAAAGATGAATTGTCTTTAAAACCGGCGGTGCCCGGGGCCAAAATGTGGGCTGTGAGCCTTAGCAAAAGCATGCTTACATATTTTGAGATGGACCCGGGAGCAGTCTTTCCCGAGCATTCGCATGAGGCAGAGCAGATTACAATGATACTTGAAGGGGAGATGACGTTTTCCTATGAGGGAAATCTGATGGTCTTAAAAGCTGGCGACGTGATCGCCATCCCCTCAAACATTAAACACTCAGCCACTGCCGGCAAAAAAGGATGCAAAGCTGTTGATGCATGGTCGCCCATCCGGAAGGATTTTCTGGAGGAAGGAGATCAACAATGACCTTCAACTGGGATGCCTCAAAATATGCGTCGCTGGCGGGCCTGCAGGCTGAAGCCGGAGAGCGCCTTATTAAGGCCCTGCGCATTCAAAGCCACGAGTCGGTCCTTGACATCGGATGCGGAGTCGGGAATCTTACTTTAAAGCTGGCAGCACTGGCAAGAGAGGGCCTCGTCCTTGGTATCGATGCTTCGCCTTCGATGATAGAGAAAGCCAAAGAGTTGGCCAAACGCAGCAACCGGCGCAATATTGAATTCCAGGTCATGGGCTTGGCCCAAGCCGGTTTTCAGGGGAGGTTTGACGGCGATTTCCCCTGCGCCTATCTTGCCCCGATGGCCGATGGGGCCGCGCAATATCCCCACAATTTCAAGGCTTTCAATCTTTGCAAGATAAGGAAAATCGGGCTTGAGCGGTGGATAGAAGAGGCCGGGCAGATAAGGGAAAAATATTTCACGGGCAAATTCATTGTGGGGAAGGGGCAGGCTGACTGATGAAACGCGCACTATTGGTCATAGATGTCCAGAACGAGTATTTTACCGGCAAGCTGCCTGTTTCATGGCCCGTTGGAAGTTTGGAAAAAATCCTTAATGCGATGGATGCCGCCAAAACGCAAGGCATACCCGTTGCCGTGATACAGCATCGGGCCATCAAGGAGGATTCTCCCGTCTTCAGATTTCGGAGCCTTGAATGGGAGCTTCACCCTGAAATAGCTGGACGTCCAAGGAATATCGTGATCGAGAAAACCCTTCCGGGCAGTTTTACAGGCACGGAACTTGAGTCCTGGCTTAAGGAAAGTAAAATAGATACGGTCACCATTTCCGGCTACATGACCCAGATGTGCTGCGATACGACGGCCAGGCAGGCGTTCCACCGGGGCTACAAAGTTGAATTCCTGTCCGACGCCACCGGGACGCTCGCTTTTTCGAATAATGCCGGTTCAGTGACCGCTGAGGAACTTCACAGGGCGATATTGGTTACCCAGGCCCAAAGATTCAGCACGGTAATGAAGACCTCGGAGTGGATAGACGGGATTGGGAGCTAAATTTGAGGCGATAGGGGAAAATTAGGTGAAGGTCCATCATTTAAACTGTGCTACATTGTGCCCTGTAAGCGCCCGCCTGGTAAACGGGTCGGGAGGTCTGTTCTCACCGGCGATGATAACATGTCATTGTCTGCTGATAGAGACGAACAGAAATCTGATCCTTGTCGACACGGGACTTGGTCTGAAGGACATTGTCCATCCTGATAAGCTAGGGCGCATTTTCCGAACTATTATCAGGCCGGAGTTAAACCCTGCCGAAGCTGCCGTTGAACAGATTAAAAGACTCGGCTTCAGCGCTGATGACGTGCAGCATATAATCCTGACACATCTCGACTTGGACCATGCGGGAGGTCTGCCCGATTTCCCGAACGCGCGGGTCCATGTATCGGCAACAGAATATAACTCCGCGATGATGGTTAGGACATTGCGCAATATGTTCAGATATCACCCGTCGCAGTGGTCTCATAACCCCAGGTGGAAAACACATGAGGCCGATGGCGATAAATGGTTTGGATTTGATGCGGTGAGAGCGCTGGATAAGGGAGAGACCGAAATATTGCTTATTCCTTTGAAAGGACATAGTGGAGGGCATTGCGGAGTGGCCATAAAAATACCGGAGCGGTGGATTCTTCATTGCGGTGACGCATATTTCTTCCATGAGGAGATGTCTTTTGATAAACCACACTGCACGCCCGGCCTGTGTTTATATCAAAGGGTGTTGGCTACCGGCAACAAGGAAAGAATAATCAATCAGCAGAGGTTGCGCGAGCTAAAAAGAAATCAGGGGGCCGGTGTACAGATATTCTGCTCGCATGACCATGGCGAATTATTAACCTTCAGGGAGGGATTACAAAACAAATGAATCCAATAAGGATAACGGGTCTTGTCGCCAGCCCGAGAAGGCGGATGAATACCGATACCCTTGTCCAGAAGGTGCTGGATGGATGTGGGAAGGCAGGGGCCGTGGTATCAAAAATCTATCTCAACGATCTGGAGATACAGGCGTGCCAGTCTTGCAAGGTCCAGGACGGTATGGGCTGTGTCTACCGGGACGGCATGGATGAAATTTACGAGATATTCGAGAAAGCGGACGGCCTCGTCCTGGGAACGCCGGTTTACTACAACACGGTTTCGGGCCAGATGAAGCTAATGATGGACCGTTCGTACTGCATGGCAAGGCCTGTGATATTGCCATCCGGGAAAAGGGTCTATGAGAGCGCGGTAAAGAAGAGGAAAAAGGGCATTGTGGTTTCCGTCGGCGGAAGCGGTTCGAATCCGGAATGCGTCATGCCCGTTT
>JAKAEG010000013.1 GCA_021819985.1 Nitrospirota bacterium
TGAGAGACACCGTCGCTGGAGGTAAAATAAGGTCGAGGCCTGATACCTTCTATTACGGAGGCCTCAATGCTGGCCGCACTGTATTCCTCGACCGGCCTGGCATATATCGCGTCCACCCTGTAGTCGTTAAGGAACTGAACGATTCTGTCGAAATGAATATAATTCAGTCTGGAGATAGTAGAGATGATCACAATCCTGGGCCTTCCGTTTTTACGCGCGCAGGCGACCAGTTCTATGGCTTCCTTTACACGATCGAAGGCGTTTTCCTTCCCTCTTATCCGGTCATGCGAAGCCCCCACGCCATCGAGAGACAAATAGATGGTGCCAAGCCCTGAATCAGCAAGTCCGGACGCGGTTGCGGGATCAAGGAGGATGCTGTTTGTAGGCATGAATGTTTCCAGGCCTATACGAGAGCAGTATGCAATGAATTCAAAAAGCATGTCTTTTCTTAGCAGCGCGTCCCCTCCGAATATCTCGACGGAGTTTATTCCGTAATCCCGGAGCCCACAAAGGATATCTTTCCAGTCCTTCCAATCAAGTTCCGGTTCCCTGTTTCCCCATTTCCATATATTGCATGTCTTGCAGGAACTGGTGCATCGGTATGTAAGAAATACCAGGGCGTTTGCCGCCTGGAGGCGTGAGGCGTTTATCTCACGTCTGGCTGATTTCCTGAAATCTGTTATTAGAGTGCGCACGAGACCCATTTTGATTTCCTAACGGTCCGCCTTTTGCTTTTGGGCCGAGCCAGTGGCGGCTTCTTTTATTCTTTTTAGGACTGGCAATGACCGTTCTACCGCATTCAAAAAGTGACCGCGGACCGTTTCTCTGTAGATGGAAAGTGAGATGGTGCGCCTTATTAAGTTTGTCCAGATCAGCTTATATGGATGGAGCCCGCTGCCAAGGTCGAACTCTCTCATGCCATCCTTAAAGGCCTGTTCCAAAATCAGGCACTCGAGGACCGAGCCGGGAGAGAGCCCGAGATAGCTTAAGGCCTCATCGTATTCTGCCGTAAGGGCATAAATGGTCCCGTTTAAAACCAAATGGTACTCGAAAGCCGCAGGACTTCCGTTAAGATTCAGCACCCATATCCGCACCATGCCTTTTGGGGCAAGCATGCCAGCCAATTCAGAATAAAAATATCTGTTCTCGTTTGTGCTGGAAATCGATATCCCGGCACGGTATTTCCAGCTCTTCGACCCGAGTTCGAATATACAAGGCAGTATGCGCCCTATCTCCTGTGTACCGGAATGACACCGGACATCCACTTGGCCGGCATTATTTATCCGGTTTAGCTTATTGCGCAGGACCTTTCTGAATTTAATTGATTTTGCCGCTTTGAACTCTTCCCAGTTGCCCTCAATCGGGATGTAAGGGAAGTTTGCTCCACAGGAGGACCTGAATTTCAGGTCTGATAGCAAATTGCCGCCGATAATTGCGTTTTCCTCCCCCCGGGGCATATTCCATAGATAAAGCAGGTCCCATCTGCAATTTTTGGTCAGATAATCGAGAATCGAATTTATGAACGGGCCTTTCGGCTCACGCGCTATTACATGGCCAGTAGTCCAACCCGGGTCTCCAATAAATGAGACAGAGCGGACCGGAATGCCTCTGATGCGTCTTGTGCAGATGGTGAAAGGGGCCAGGCCGGCCAGTTCCGTCCCTTCCCACGCAGCCAGAACCGATAGGCGAGCGCCGTTTCCGAATGCCTTATAAAAACAGGACAGCCATTCATGCCTGAGAGGAAGTGTCTGGCATCCGCTCGCTTCAAGCAATGCATTCCACTCCTTTTCAAGGGAATCGAATTCGTGGTAATCGGAGATACAAATTATTTTCAATTATCGATCTCGCACCTGAAATCTGTTAATTTTTTTCAAAAAAACATATGTGGGCGGGTTTGAATGAATATTTCTGCGTGGCGCGAGAGCTGTTTAAATATTCAGGACGCCGGCCATAGACTGAATTTATCTGCCGCGGTCCCCCGGCCTTATGCATTTTCAAAGGCCGTGCCATTGAAATAGTCCTCGATGTCAATGGTGAGAGCATTTTTCATCGTGGCTTGCCCGGGCACTGCTCCGCCCTCCCAGTCACATCCCAGCGACTGAAAAGTAATACTCTGGGCAAAACTCTTCCGATTATTATTGGTCCTGTGTTCTGAAAAGGGCGATATTCAGAGCAGAATTTTTTTTACATGGAGATCGATAAATTTCTTGCAGATGTTTTTCCTTACATCCGTCAGCTGCCTTCGGAACGCACCTGTTTCCGGCATTGAATTTTTATCATTCATTTTTTCACTGATGTATGGATCCACATGGTTTCTGTTTTCTTTTATCACGCCGTTATTTGACGGTATGGATGGGAATGTCCGGTTCAGGCCTGCCACGTTTTCGAGCAGTTTTTCCATCAGGCGCTCCATCCTGGAAAGACCCGAAACGATTTCCTGAAGTCCTGCCTGAGTCCGGACCGGCGCAGGCTTTACGTGACGGTTTTTCCAGTAATTATTTGTTTCCTCAAGTTCGCCAGTGACCTCCAGGACCAGACCGTCCGTGATCCGTTTTGTATTCCCGGTAAAGGCCGTAAGCAGTATGAAATCGCAGCTTATATTTATCAGTCTCGGAATGCCTCTGCTGAAATTGTAGATCGTCGTCAGGCTTTCGCCCTCAAATTCCACCGCATTTCTGTTGCCGGCCACCTCCAGCCTGTGCAGTATATAATCCGCGGTTTCAGATTCCGAAAGCGGCTGCAAATTGCAGCTGGCCATAATACGCTGCCTCAGCTGCCTCAATTCCGGCCTGGCAAGCGTATTGGAAAATTCGGGCTGGCCCGCCAGCATGATCTGCAATAATTTATGCTTGTCCGTCTCAAGGTTCGAAAGAAGCCTTATTTCTTCCAAAACGTCGGTGCTGAGATTCTGCGCCTCATCTATAATAAGCAGGCATTTCCGGTCCAGCGAGTGCTGTTCGATCAGAAAGGATGAAAGCGCGGCCAGCGTCCGGGTCTTGTCCTTACCGTCGGCGTCTATTCCAAATTCATCGGCGATTAACGCTAATATCTGTTCAGGCCCGATCTTCGTATTGTTCACATGGGCCAGTATTATATCCGGGGACAGATTTTTCATCAGGGTCCTTATCAGGGTAGTCTTGCCCGTGCCTACTTCCCCGGTTACAAGCAAAAACCCGCTGGTCTCCGCTATGCCGTATTCTAAAAATGTCATGGCTTTTCTGTGGGTCCTGGAGAGGAGCACGAACTCAGGATCTGGTGTTATCTGGAACGGCTTGGTCCTTAATCCAAAAAAAGATGTATACATTTTTTTATTTTTTAATAATAGTAGGGGTGAAGTGTTTTGGATAAATACTCGGGCACGTTATTGAATACCGCGCCTATCAGGGGCAGACCCTTCAGAAGGCCTAGCGACCTCTTTACGGCGTCCGGCCTGGTCCTGGCAGCCTCGATCACAAGCAGTATGCCATCTGTCTGCTGCGCAAGCACAATGGAATCGACAGCGTTGAGCAGCGGGGGTGAATCGAAGATGATCATTGCGCCCCTGTGTCCTGCCTTCAGGCCGGATATAAAATGGCGCATCCTTTCTGAAGAGAGCATCTCTGAAGGATTTTTTGGAGGCGTCCCGGCCGTTATGATGAAGAGAGCGCCGATACCCGAGGGCCTGATTATCTCCTGAGTGCCTGTCTTCCCCGAAAGGTATTCTGATAATCCATTTGCCGGATCGATCCCGAAATATTTATGGACGGATGGCCTTCTGAGGTCCGCGTCCACCAGCAGCACGGGTTCTTGACCGAGCGCCGCAAATGAAACGGCGAGATTGGCCGAGGTGCAGCTCTTGCCATTGCCGTTTTCGGGGCTTGTGATCAGCAGGACTTTTTCCGTGTTGCCGGCCATCTGTTTTAAAACGGCCGTACGCAATTTCTTGTACTCCTCGGCGGCCGGCGAATGGCACTCTTTCAGAGCAACGATCAAAGGACTCGCGTTATCCAGCGCTGTTGCACTGATATCTCCCGGGGATTGGCAGGACACGGCCGGCCGCCCTGCCTGGTTCTGTTTTCCCCGGGCGGGGGCCTCGATCTTTTTCAGCCTCAGCTCCTCGGCCTTTTTTAACGCCTCTTCAATCCTGCCCATTTCGCCTCCTAAAATTTAACTAATCTGATGCCTGCGAACCTGGCAATTGCCTCGTTCAGGAAAAGTACGCAGAAAAAGATAATATATGCGCCGGCCGCAGCGAATATCCTTCCGTCCCGCTTTTTCCGGGCCGTTTTGGCCTCCTCGGTGACAATCGCCGGAATAGAGGCGAGGACATTCAGACCGAATTCGCTGGCCAGGTCAGTCTCGCTCTTGAGTGAATCGTCCAGGTATTCAAGACCAAAAGCCAGCCCAACGCCGCAGAGTACCGCGGCAAGCAGGCCCAAGGACAGGGGACCTAATTTATTGGACCGGACCGGATTTTCCGGCAAAACGGCCGGTTCTATTTTAAAATTGGTGGTTTTTGCCGAAAAAACCAGGTCTTTGGTAAGGCGCGCGGCCGCATATTTTTGCAGGAGTTCGTCATATGTCTTTTCGTTTATGTCCCGCTCGCGCTGAAGCCGTTCCATTTTCTGATCGCCTTCCGAAACTGCCGCCGCCCGGCTCCCCAGGTTTATTCGTTTTGAAAACTCCTGTAACTGGGCCCTCATAATTCCGATCCCGGAATCGGTCTTTTTCAGCTCGGCTTCAAGTCTGTTATATGCCGGGCTCTCCTTCCCGGTCTTCCTGTCCGGAGTTATCTGCTCATTCAATTCCTTGATCTCGGACTTTACCCTCTGGACATCTGGATAATCTTCGGTATAACGCACCAGCAGGTCCGCCAATCGCGCATTAAGTGCATTTAGCCTGCCCTGGAAAGGGTCTTCCGATGTGTCCTGCCCGGATGTGCCGGCATTGCCCGAAAGCAGGTCCAGCAGACTCTGCCGTTTTGCAAGCAGTTCATTCATTTTCAGTTCACTCTGGGCCTCGATCGACTGGAGTGAGCTTATGCCGGCGTAAACAGCCTCTTTCGGCATCATGGAGGCGGATGGATGGGATTGCTCGTATGCCTTTATCTGTCCGTTGTAGGAATCCAGGTCCGCCTTGTACCCGGCAAGCTGCTTGCCCAGGAACTCAAAATCCCTTTCAGCTGCCACTGTCTCGCCATTGGTCTTTTTGGTTATAAAATCATTAACAAGGGTATTTACCAGCCGGACGGCCTGCCCAGGGTCCTTGGATGCATACGATACAATGAACTCGTCATTCTCGCTGTCGCGTTTTATCAGTATTTTGAGCCGTTTTTTAATATCTTTTTCAAGCATCTCTTCAGATATCCGTTTATCCGCCTCGCGCAGCAGCCCCAATTTTTTTATCACCTGCTCCAGCATATCCCTGCTTGTGAGGCTGTCGGTCAGGTTTTCCATCTGTTCATCGGGGCTTGATGAGACCCCCACATTTTTCACAAGCTCGTTCATTACCGCATCGTTCGATACAAATACCGTGGATTCCGCCAGGTAGGAACTCTTCCAAATGAGCGCGAAAAACGTGAACACGGTCAGCGAGGCCAGTGTTGCGCCAAGCGCGGCGTATCTCCTTTTCCTGAGTATGCCAAAATACAATTTCAGATCGAAATCAGGAAGACCCTTTTTCATTGCACCCTCTAGAATATTGTTGTTTTGACGTTCACTAGGTCTCCGGGTCTCAGCGGAATATCCTCGCCCGAACCGTTTATGACCTCTTTCAGTTTGACCCTGATCTTTATGGTCTTGTTCCCGTTTTTGCGGATTATGTATACACCGTTTTCATTTGCGAACTCATTGAAGCCGCCCGCAACGATGACGGCATCAAGCGCCGTCATGCCGCTTCTGTAAGGGACCAGAGAAGGGGCCTTTACAGCCCCCATTACGCGGATCTGGCTATCGGCCGAACTCGAGATATAAACGATGTCTCCGCTCTTAAGGAGCAGGTCCTTTGAGGCGTCTCCCCTGAAGAGCGCTCCGAAATCCACATCCAGTCTCTTGCCGTCCCTCAGGATGTAAGAATTTTCCGGCTTTCCTACAAGTGCGCCGGTCTTGGAGAGCAACTGCAGGAGAGTCGTATCTTTTTTCAGGGAGATTTCTCCGGATACCCTGTTGCCTATGCCAGACCCCAGTAAATAGACCTTATAACTGTTGACAGCCGTGACAAGGACGTTCACAACCGGTTTTTTGATAAATTTCGAGTATGACTGTTCGAGTTTCGCCCTCAGTTCTACGACGGTAAGTCCGGAGGCAGCTATTTCGCCCAGTAACGGCACCGAGATCGTCCCGCTGGGCTTGACCGGCACGAGGCAGTTCAGGTTCGGATTGCCCCATACGGATATCTGGAGCATATCCTCCTCGCCGACCATGTAATCACCCGTTGCGGTCTGGCCATAGGCCGCCATTGAGATCAACAGTACAAAGAATCCCAATAAAATGGATCTCAACAGAATCGAGATTTTCATTCTCTCCCTCCTGTCCCCGCGATTGAATTAGCCACATCCGTCGGTTCTCTCACTACATGCTGTCCAGGGCTCAATAAAAATCAAAAAATAGAGATTAATAAAAACATTCGTAAATTGTATCCCCTCACTTGATTTACACCCATCTTATGATGTGCGGATCAGCTGGGCGCAAAATTGGCATTAAAAAATGCCGTGGAAAAAATGATCTGTGGAGTTTTCAAATTCAGGAAAGCCCGAAGTTATAGGTAAAGTCTATATGCTCTATTCTTTTAACCTATATCACAACTTTATCCTGAACAAATTAATTGTCAAGCAGGTTTTTTTTAAAGCATAAAAACTAAGGTGCTTTAGGAATTGTCGATGCGGCATTCAGGAGTTTCTTAGAATATGAAACAACAAAACTCACGGTGGCAATGTTGTTGTAAAAGTCATTTGAGCTGTTCGCGTCGTCCTTGAAATCGATAAAGTCATATGAGACCTCAACGCTGAACAATGAGGTGAGCCTGTAATGCAGGCTTGTTGCAGCTGACAATACAGTCTGCCTGACCACAGCTCCGTCCAGCGAAGTGTACCGGCTTGCCGATCCTGTAATGTTCATCGTAAGCGGGCTCGAAAGATTCCTGGATAAGACAAGGCTTGCAGACCTGGCCCTGAGAGGTTCGCTGTCCTCGACCCCGGCCAGTACGGATTCGCTAAGGACGGCGGACAAACTCCCCCGCTCTGTGCGTTTGGTGATCCGCAACTGTCCTGTAAAACCGTTGTGGGTTATTTCTCCCTGCTCAGTGAATACAACGCCGCCGCTCAGTGTGGAACTCATTGTAGCGGTGATCTGGTGAGTGACTCCCGCAACATATGATTGGCTCCTTGCAGCAGGAGCGTTTTCGAAACCATACCAGCCGGAGTCTGCCGTCAAGAAAAAATCTGTTCTTGAGCTTGCCACATATCTTGCCGATCCCGCAACAGTGGAGGTCTGCAAGTCCGATGGAGAGTGACTGCTTTCAATATGCGAATTGAGTTGTGAGCCAGTCAGAACGAATTCAAACCTGCCTATCCGCGAGATTGTAGCGCTTATTGAAGCGAGGTTATTTTTAAGAAGTGAGCGTTCGCGGATCGGACCGATTCCCGGAACCAATATCTGCTCGGCTATCATATTGCTCCTCAGAAAATCGTCCCTAGCCACCAGGCTGAGCTTCTGAGCGGGACTGGTATTCACTTCCACCGAAACCCCCTGGCCGGTCTCGTTCAGTTCGGAATGAGAGGAGTAAAAGGACAATTTCGGAGAATATGAAACCTTGGCCGTGAGCGGTCTGGAATCCAGGAACAGGCTCAGCGATGGCTCCACCAGCGTTATAAAATCCCCAACGCGCCCGGTCTTCGTGAGGAAAATGTTGTCATTATATTGCCCTCCGGTTAAAAGGGAAATGTCCCCGGTGAATCCGGCGGACAGTGCTTTGCCCGGGAAGAGTAAAAATAGAAAAATTCCCAGCAGGAGCGGATATATTGCCTTCCCGGTAAAATTAAACAGCTTTATTCCAATACGCAAATTTTATTCCTCTTTACAGTTAGAAATTTTTCCGGGTCTCAGGCGGGACAATTGAGATTTGCTCACTCGCCGTCAACGTGGAACATTTTTTTCTTTTCTGTTGAATGGGTAAATCATCACACCAGGATTTGACAGCAAGCATCCCCGGGGAGGGGAAAGCAAATTGGCCCGTTGCTCCAGGCGCCTATTTAGACGGGCTTTGATGCTGAGACGTGCCACCGGCCGTGATCGCAAATTTGATGATTTTGGAAAAATACAGGTTTGTGTAATCAGTATATCAGAAATTTCGATAGCCGCAATAGATTCCCTCTATGAACCAGGTTTCATGTAACAAATATAGCTATTGTGAGTGTCATTACATCTTTTAGAAACCTCTTTGTTATTTAATTACTGTGCTGGTTTGTAGTTGATTCCCCAGCGAATTATCAATGAGTAAAAGCGAGGTTCATATGAGAAAATCAGGTTCCTGGAAGAGGGCTGCGGCCCTGATCGTTTTATCCACGCTATTGCTTTTCATTGTCAGCGCCTGCGGAAGCGGCAATGGCCCAGGGGCGGGTTCGGGCATAAATGCCGGAGCAATTATGAAATCGACGGCAAGCAACGCGGCCACGCTTACCTGGACAGCCCCGGCGACAAATACGGATGGCACTGCCCTGACGGACCTGGCCGGCTACAATGTTTATTACGGGACCTCGGCAGGCAATTATACCAATAAGATCAATGCGGGTAACGTAACCACTTACACGGTTTCCAACCTGGCTGCGGGCACATACTACTTTGCGGTTACCGCATATAGCAGCACCGGTCAGGAAAGCGCCTATTCGAATATGGGCTCAAAAACGATCAGATCTACCACTCCTCCTCCGCAGACGGCTGGCATTGCGGTCACATCTCCCGCCAGCGGCGCTGTATGGTATCCGGGATCCACTTACAAAATATCCTGGACATATTCGGGCAATGTGGGCTCTGCTGTATATATAATGCTCCTGCGCAATGGTTCCTTATATTCGGGTATTAGGTACAACGTCCCGATCGGGACCAATGGAGCGGGATCACATAGCTGGAAAATACCGCGTAATTTGCCCTCCGGGTCAAATTACGCCATAGGAATCAGGACTCTAAACTGTAATTATTACGGTGCCAGCGGTACTTTCACTATTCAATAATCGAAAATAGAGAGCAGGCAATTGAATTTGCCTGCCCTCTATATAATCACGGCAACAATTTCGCATTCATAATTGTTATGCGTGAAATGGCGGATGTAGAGATCAAGATGCCGTTTCATCGCCGGAAGGAGTTCCGATTGGGGAATTCAGGTTTATGGAAGAAGGGTATTGTCCTTGCTTTTTTTTCAGTGTTGCTATTTTCATGCGGAGGCACGGGGTCGCCTTCAACCTCAGCTTCTACAGCGCCAGGCATAAGTTCAACCGCCCCGTCATCAGCTACAAATACAGCTCTCCCGCCATCTGTTATTAATTCAGTTTCGCCAGCGCCAGTCACGTCTGCGAAGCTCACCTGGACTGCCCCGGCAACCAATACGGACGGCACCCCGCTGACGGACCTGGCAGGTTACAATGTTTATTACGGGGCCTCTGCAGGCAATTTCACCACCAAGATCAATGTGGGTAACGTAACCACTGTCACGGTTTCCAACCTGGCAGCGGGTACATACTATTTTGCGGTAACTGCATATAGCAGCGCCGGGCAGGAAAGCGGCTATTCGAACGTGGGCTCAAAAACGATACTATAAAGCTGTTCAAGATATAATGCGTTTCTGAAGGAAAGGTATTTTGTTTGTCCTGAAAACGTGTATTATGAACGTCTGGGTGAAGACGGATTCAACAAACCATCCGGTCTGAAAGAGCGCGGGTTTTTCCATGTATGAAATACATAGAGCATAATGAAAAAAGTCGCATAATCAAAGATGGAGCTTATCAGCTTTTTTTTTGCTCCGCCCCTGAGGACCGTGGCAGTCATTCTGACCATGGCCTTCAGCTTCTCGGCGGACCTGTCCGAACGCGCCTCCTGGACAAATCTTAAAGAGACGCCGGGTGCAACAAAAAAAAATTACACCGGTTGCCCGTATGTCGCCGGTGAAGTAAGAGACGAGCCCGAGGACCGTAAGGAGCACCACCAGATGAGCCCATTAAATAGAGCGGATTCATTCTCGTGCTTACGCTCTGCGGCATGAAGGGGCAGCCCGGATTTTTTTACCCTGATGCTGATTTTCACCTACCCCAGATCATTTGTACGGGCCTTGGGATCAGGCCTGGCTGGACAAAAAATGCCTTGCTGCACGAAATGAGAGCTAATTTGAAGAAAATAAAAAAACCCCTATCGTTCGTCCTTTGGTGTTTCCGGCAATGCGGCCCCGAGCACTTCCTTCACTCCGCCCACTATGCCCACAAGCATCTCTTTCATTGCCGTTACAGCCGTGTTGCTGATAGCTGATGCGGCCGATACGGCTCCGCCAATTGAAATTTTGGCAAGTTCTTCTGCATTTACGCCGATCTCTTTAGCGGCCTCTATTACACCGTCTACCGCTCTTCTTCCGACGATGGCTGTATCTGAGCCGATATCGGACGCGCCCTTTACGGCCCCATGCGCCAACTGGCTGGCGGCGGTTATTATATCTCCGCCGGCATCGTTGACACCCATTATGATGCCCTTGGCTATATTTTTTGTACTGAACGTAAGCCCTGTTCCGACTTCCTCTGTGGCTGCTATTGCGCCTTTCATTATATCGGAAGTAACCACAAGTGTTTCCTTTGCCTCAGCTCCCGTGACTTTCAATGCGTCAGATACGGCATTTCTCACGAGAGAAGCAATTTCAGACTCTATCTCGTTTATGCCTTTAAGACTCGTTACGATCCCTTTCTTCACCCTGGTCCCGGCGCTGCCCAGATCAACTGCCGCGCCACTGTTTTCTGCATGTTCGTCAGCCATTTAAAGCCTCCTATCGTATTGGCGAAGATAGTTTTATTTCCAAATTAAAAAATCTTCGCCAATTTCCAAATACATTTCTTATATTTTCACACACATTCGTGTGAATTTATCTTCAATTTTCATTCTTTACCTATAAGAACGCGTTTATAAGGGAAATAAAAAAGCTGCGGCTGGACGCCTCTATCATTTTCACAACGGGTTGCATGAATGAGGAAATGAAGAGAGAGATCGAATCTCTGCCTGCTCTGTATTTGCTGAAACCCTTTGACTCGAAGGAGTTGAGATCGGCCCTGGATCTGGCCTGCCACAGGCTAAAAAAATAATTTGAAATTATAATATCCGTTTTTTTCTTTCAATTAACGGGCTGCCCGGTATCCATGTCAAGAAAGAGATGCCGCTCCGGATTGCCATAGGTAAAATCAAACATATTATCGAGACTGCCTGCGCGCTCGTCATAGGAGCCGTTGCCGATCCGGCCAAGTCTCCAGTTGTCCTCTATAAAGCGAATAATGGATGTTTGATCAGTAAGGCTGTGATCTACAAAATTCACCTTTGAAAAAGGAGAGCTCACAATCAGGGGCAGACGCGGGCCGTAGCCGCACCGGCCCGGATAGGAACCATAAGGCAGAGTACCACATTGCCCAACCCCGGTCAGCATATCGGACGTACCGGCCGATTGGTTAATAATGGGCGGCATTACATGGTCATATGATCCGTCCGAGTCGTCATAGGATATTATTATTGCCATATTTTTCCAGAAAGGCGTTTTTTGCAACCTGTTAATGGCCTGGACCAGGAATGCCTGTTCGGTAAGCGGGTCCGAGTACCCTGGATGGCCGTCCTGGTATCCTGGGGCTTTCAAAAAGCTAACCTCCGGCAGGTTCCCGGCCGCAATTGCGTCCCAGAAGTCGGAGAGGTCGTATTGATGATTGGCCCGGTCAGAATGGCCCACCATGCTGGATGCAGTTGGACGCAAATGGTGCGGGTTCGCGGTAGACTCATAATATTGGAACGGCTCATGATGGGGTATATAGTCCATCTGCCGTTTCCCATTGCTTACTGTGTGGCTGGCGCCGCAGACGGCATTTTTTCCGCTGGCAATCCGTTCTGTTGGCTTAAAACCTCCTTCGAACCATCCCCACGTTATCCCATTTTTGTTAAGCAGGTCCCCGATATTCTTCCCGGACATCGCGATCACCGGATTTTTCGAGCAGTCATCATAAGCGGGATCGATATCACTTAGAACAGTGCCGCCGGCCACCTTGATTTCCCCTTTAAAAACGAGAGCCACCGGGCTTGCGCCATGGGTCTGTCCGGAAACCAGATTGAGCGCTCCCGGGGTGGACGGACCGAAGGTGGTGCCGAATGAATTGTCACTCATCGCAAAGTGCTGGGCGTAATTCCAGAGCGCCGTCACAGTGTTGCCATCGAAATACCCCATTACCTGCTTCGGATCACACCCATTTTGCTTATTCCCCGTGAACTCCACGAATTTATCCAGCAAGCCGTTGTGATATGCCATCTGCTCTGCCTTGTACTCGTGATCCTGGCTGCAGGTAACCGCCTTCAAACGGCTCATGCGCCACGGATTCATTGCATTGTGGTTCCTGGAAAGCAGATCTTCATTAAGGCCATTTACAGAAGGGGTACCTTTAACTGGCAGAAACAATGGTTCCCCTGGTAAATTGAGAGCATTTGGATAGGTCGCAAAATAATGGTCAAAAGATATGTTCTCCTGAAATATTACAATAACGTGTTTTACAGGCGTAGTGGTTAAAGAGGCCGCCGGAGCGTCATGCACCTCCAGACATGAAATCAAAAATACAAAAAAAATAAAAAAACCATCAATTGTGTTTTTTTTATCATTTCCGTTTATCCCTCCTCGGTAAAATAATAGCCTACGCCTCTTTTTGTGCAAATGAATTTAGGATCGGAGGGGTTTTCTTCTATCTTTTCCCTTATCCTCCGTATGTGCACGTCAACCGTACGCGGCTCTATATATGCCCCTCCCCCCCATACGGCGTCAAGGAGGAAATCGCGTTTAATGATCTTGCCGGGCCGTTTGGCGAGATATGCAAGGAGCATGAATTCCATGTTGCTAAGGTCAATGGGTATTCCCTCCCTGGTAACAAGATATTTTCCCATATCTATGACCAGGGGCCCCTTTTTTATCAGTCCTTCTTCCGCATGCTTTTCAGGTTTTTTAGCTGCATAGCATCTTAAGACGGCCTTGACCCTTGCTACAAGCTCCCTTGGGCTGAAAGGTTTTGTTACATAATCGTCTGCAAGCTCCAGCCCTGTCAATTTATCGGTTTCTTCCGACCGGGCAGAGACAATTATCAAAGGAACATCAGAAAATGCGGGGTCCGATTTAAGCATCTTGCATATTTCAATCCCGTCGATGCCCGGAAGCATGAGATCAAGCAATATGAGACCGTACTTCTTAATGCGTATTTTTTGTAAAGCTTCTGTCCCGCTGCACGCAACATCCGCCTGGAAACCATTTTTTTCCAGATTATATTTTATCAGCTCACGAATATCTGATTCGTCTTCCACTATCAGTATTTTTTTATTATTCATAAAAAATATTCAAGACTTCGGAAAGTAGATATGGAGCCCGATCACTCCGCACAGAATAAGGGCGATGAAAAACAGACGCTCAACCTGGAAAGTCTGGCGCTCAACCACCACCCCGATTATATTGCAGCCTATAACGGCTATACCCGTCCATATACTGTAAGCAATGCCGATGGGGATCGTCTTTAAAGATTGGGACAGAAAAAAAGAAACCCCCAGTCCGCACAGGGCATAAGGTATCAGCGGCAAAAACCGGGTAAAACCTTCCGTGGACTTGAGGCTGTATATCCACCCGACCTCCAAAAAACCTGCAAAAACTATAAAGAGCCATTTCATGGTTTTTTTATTTTAGCGGTCCACCGCGACTTTTCTGTTGTGCATGAAACCATTGTAAAGTACAAAGATTACAAAATCATTAAGGGGATATTTTTTTTATGTGACATTTTCAAGAGACAGGTCCGAGGTAAAGTAATGAAAATTCAAGCCCTGTAATATTAATGTAACATTTGGTTAAAAGGCCTGTAATTTTCAGATGTTTTAATAGAAGTATGAAAAAAGGTTTTACAGGGTTCCTGAATGAATTCATGGGCGGTCATGAGAGCCTTCTTGCCGCGAATTCAGGGCACGCTTTGATGGTTATGAGTTTTCCAGGCGCTTTTTGTGCGGCAGAAAAAGAAAGCGAGCCTGCTCCGGTATGCGCTTGCCCTAAATGCGGTTCGGAAGCCATTTACAGATATGGCAGGGCCTGGACAGGCAAGCAGCGTTTTCTTTGTTTAATATGCGGCAGGCAGTTCACGGGACACCACAGTATCCCGGCGCAAAGACCCGGTTGTCCCAAATGCGGCTCGGAAATGCACGTATACAAGAAAGAAAAAAAATGTGTCCGCTTCCGCTGCGCCTCGTATCCTGAGTGCAAAACATTTGTAAAAATAAATATAGAAGATGAGGAAAAATGAAATGAGCTATTACATCCACTCAGTTCCTGGCAGACTCAGGGTCAAAAGTCCTCTCGTCAAAAACAATCAGATAGCGGCGGTGGAAGTTGAAAAGCTTCTCAATTCTTTATACGGGGTCAATTCGGTCCTGGCAAATGTAGTTACAGGAAGCATAACGGTCAACTACGACCAGAATGCGGTAACTTCGGACTCCATTATCGACATACTGAAAAATACAGGATATTTCGAGCCCTCCAAGGCCATTTCGCACGATCAGTACATCAACAGGGCCGCTTCCAAAGCCGGTCAGGCGATAGGCAGATCCATAGCCGGGCTGGTCGTGGGGAAAGCTCTCGAAGGCTCCGCATTGTCTCTTTTAACATTTCTTATATAGCCAGAAAACCTCGCCGCACTCCTCTTCTTCAGACTGGCCGGGGTCTTCCCCGGCTCTTTTTTTGATTTTTGTCCCCCGTTCACAAATCAGAAATTGAACGGTGTTTTTTATCTCATGAATGGCGGGTCCGACCCGCTGAAAAGACCCGCTTTATGCGGCGCGCAATCAGCACTGAAAGAAAATCTTTTATACGAGCGCTTTGTTTCAACTCTTCGAGTTCTCTTTCGTACAATTCCTTTATCTCATTCTCAGTTACCCCGTAGTGCGTGGAAAGAAAACGTATGGTCCTTGCGTGAAGGCCCTCTTCTTCTTTGTTTTCATATAGTTTTGACGAGGCCATCTCTTATCCTTATATCTTATGACCCGACCGCGTGATGCGGCAGGTATTGCCGCAGAATGGCCACCTTATCCGTTACCTCCCAGGGGAGACCTATATCCATTCTTCCGACGTGACCATAGGCAGCCAACTTCCTGTAGAACCCCCCTTTCACCAGCGAAGGCAGGCGGCGCAGGCTGAATTGCCTGACAATAGCGGCTAGCCGGAAATCGAAATGCTCTCTTACCGCCGCCAATATCTCCTCATCAGGTATTTTCCCCGAGCCGAATGTCTCCACCTGAACGCTTACGGGATGTGAACGCCCTATTGAATAACTCAGCTGGATTTCGCATTCTCCGGCCAGACCGGCTGCTATGATGTTCTTTGCCGCATACCTTGCCGCGTATACGCCCACACGGTCCACCCTTAACGGGTCTTTTCCGGAAAGCGCCGCCCCGCTCTGCCTTGAATATTCCCCATAGGTGTCAACTCCGGCTTTCCTGCCGGTAAGCCCCGAATGGACCGACGGCCCCCCCGTGATGAACGGGCCCTGCGGATTTATGAAAATCGCGGTCTTGCGGTCTGGCTTTATGGTCTCTTCCTGAAAAACGGGTCCTATCACCGCCTCGATTATCCCGAAGGCGAATTTTTGAATGTCCTCGCCGGGCCGCTTCTGGCTTGCCAGCACCGTAATGCTGTGTATCCTGTTCGGTTTAAAGTCCCTGTATTCGACCCCTACCTGCACCTTGCCGTCTGGAGCGAGGGCGGGTAGTATCTTCTGAAGCCTTGCAGAAGTCAGCCTCCTTGAGAGCCTGTGGGCAAGCCATATCGGCATCGGCATGAGAGCGGGGGTCTGGCCGCAGGCGAAGCCGAAGACCGTCGCCGCGTTTTCCGCCAGGATTTCATCAATATCTTCGTCCTTCAGCTTGTTTTCATCAAAGCGGTCCCGTGGACGGACGGGCATTTCCTGCAGGCTGGTAAGAATGCTGCAGGTCTTGCTGTTAAAGGATTCTTCCTCATAGCCTATCTGGCTTATTACATTCCTGGCCACAAGCGGGCAGTCAACTGACGCCGGAGAAGCAAAGCGCGCCGCTATGAAGACCACCGCTGTTGAAACGGCGCATTCCGCTATTATCCTGGAATACGGGTCTTGCTGGAGGTAATGGTCAACGATCGCGTCGCTTATCTGATCGCACAGCTTGTCGGGATGTCCTTCGGTAACAGATTCAGAGGTGAAGATAAAATCCTTTTTCATCTGGTTATTATCCCCCGGATTTTCTTTTCTTTGGTTGCCTCGTTTACGATCAGAGGCGCCACGGCCCCCATGCCGGCGACCCCGATGTCCAGCACACCCAGCGGGGCAAGCCCAAGCAGCCCCTTTGTACCGGGCATGAGCATTGCCATGAACTGCACCAGGAAGGACCCCGCCAATGCGGCCTGGAGATAACGGTTCGGCGGGAGTTTTTTTCTGCTTTCTCCGGAGAAGATGCCCGTCTTCCCGGAACGGCAGCTGATGGCATGCAGGAGCTGTCCTGTCGTAAGACTGGTGAAGGCCAGCGTGCTTGCGCGGGGACCGGCTCCGTACCTGATTATTCCATATCCGTAAGCGGCCAGGCTGCCCGTCGACAGCGCCGCGGCTTCGAACGCGAGCCTTTTGAAATCGGAGCCCTTCAATATCTGCTCGTTCCTGTCCCGGGGCTGCTGGGTCAGGACGTCCGGTTCAGGAGGTTCAAGCGCTAGCGCCAGTCCGGGAAAGATATCCGAAATGAGATTTATCCACAGCAGCTGCATCGCACTCAGAGGCTGGCCCAGTCCGGCTGTTGTGGCCGCCAGCATTACCATTATTTCGCTTAAATTCGTTGCTATCAGGAAATGAACGGATTTCCTGATGTTATTGTAAATGGTCCTGCCGCGACTTACCGCCACTACAAGCGTTTCCAGGTTATCGTCCTCAATAATAATGCCGGCTATCTCTCGGGCCACATCGGTCCCCGTGGCCCCCATGGCAACCCCGATATCGGCCGCCTTGAGGGCCGGGCCGTCGTTAATGCCGTCTCCCGTCATGGCAACGACCCGGCCCGCGGCCTGGAGGGCCTGAACTATCTGAAGTTTATGGGACGGGCTTACACGGGAGAATACATTCACTTTCTGGGCCAGTGCCCTCATTACTTCAGGATCCATATCCATAAGGTGGGTGGAGTCGAGTATCTCGATGCCTCCATTATTGCCGATGTTCAGTTCCTTGCCGATAGCGTAAGCCGTCGGGGTCTGGTCTCCGGTTATCATGACGGTGTCTATACCCGCCCCGTGCAAGACTTTTATAAGTTCCTTTGCGCCTTTCCTCACCGGGTCTGTCATCCCGATAATTCCCAGCCATACGAAACAGCAGCGTTCTTCTTTTTCCGTTTTATCCGATATCTTATAAGCGATGCCAAGAACCCGAAGGGCCTGGCCAGCCATACGTTCATTATCTGTGAGTATTTTTTCCCTGTCCTCATCCGTAAGCGGCTTTTTATTGCCACTCTCCTGCCTCCAGGCGCACATGGCAAGCACTTCCGCCGGGCTTCCTTTCATGGCAACCAGAGTTTTGCCGGGCTGGAAATCGTGGTAGGTGCACATGAAATTCCGGTTTTCCGAGCGGTGTTCGATATGCCTGAGCGGAAGCTTATGCCGGAGACCGGGCACGTCCACGCCGGCAGATATGGCCATTTGAACAATGGCGTTTTCGGTAGAAGTGCCGTTCAGGACATAATGGCCGCTTTCACCGGCCATCTCAGTCTCATTGCAAAGCACACCGATATGCACCAGCTTCAGCAGCCCTTCGTTCTCATACTGGTTTATCCGCCTGCCGTTTTCATAAAACAGTCCGTCCGAAACTGATAATTCCTGGCCGGGGATATGGGCGGTAACCACGGACATCGTGTTAATCGTGATCGTGCCCGTTTTGTCCAGGCATATGGTACGGATCGAGCCAAGCGTATCAATGGCCTCAAGCCGCCGCACAAGGATCCTGTGCTTCTTCATATCCCGGACGCCCAAGGCCAGGGTTGTAGTGGCGACTGTGGGCAAACCCTCAGGCACCGCGGCCACCGCAAGCGATATCGAGGTTTTGAGCATTTGCAGGAAACCGTAACCGCGGACCAATCCTATAAGGAAGACGAGCCCGCAAACCGCTCCGCTGACAAGAGCCAGCTGATTGCCCATCTTGTCAAGCTGGATTTCCATCGGGGTCTTTGGGGACGCGGTTTCGCCGATCATCTCCTGGATGCTTCCAAGCTCCGTAAACCTTGCGGTTGCGACCACCACGGCCATTGCCTGCCCGCCGGTCACAAGAGTCCCCATGTAGAGCATATTGTGCCTGTCGGCAAGGGGTATGCGTTTGCCGCCAAGGCGCGCAGGGTTTTTAACAGACGGCATGCTTTCGCCCGTGAGCGCAGACTCATCAACGCTCAGGTTGCCGGACGCTATCAGTCTACAGTCCGCGGGAACGTAGTAGCCGGGCCGGAAGGAGACGATATCGCCGGGAACTAGCTCCTCGGCTTTGACGCTCTTCAAAACCCCGTCCCGTAAGACGGCAGCGGAAGGCCTGACAAGCTTTTTTAATGAAAATATCGTCTTTTCCGACTGGCTTTCAGTCACGTAGCCGATGGTCGAGTTTATCCCGACGACACCCATGATGACAATTGCGTCCGCGAGCCCGCCGGTTAGAACAGATATCCCGGCCGCGACCCCAAGCATCAGGACCGGAAGTGATTTCAGTTGACCAAAGAAGATAGAGAGCCCCGAGCGCGGTACGGATTCAGGCAGAAGGTTTGGGCCGTATTCCTTAAGACGCGCAAGGGCCGAATCGGAACTGAGCCCTTCCAGGACTGATGTATCCAGTGCCGTCAGCGCCTCGGAGAATTCCATTTGATGCCAGGGGATTTGCCTCTGGGGCCCGGCCCGCGTAACTAGTCTTCGGACCTTGCGCTTTGTGGAGATTAACTTATCCGGGGAACGAGGGACACTGGATGTTTTTCTTCGCTCCGGCCGGGCAGAGGGAACGTCAAAAGGGTACGAGCCGCCATTGAAGCCCTGGTATTCCGAGACGATCTCCTCAAGCAGGGCCGATATCGTGGCAGCGGTATTGCCGGAATTAAAAAATACGAGGATATTGGAGGTCAGCACGTTTGCAGTTACGCTGCTGACCTCATTCCTGCCGGAGAGTTTCGTCTCGATAAATTTTCTCATGGACTCCGAGCGGTAGAGTCCTTTTATCCTGAACCTCGTCCGGCCTTTTAAAGCCGTATGGACCGGCTCTATAAAGGTATAGGCGGGCATGCCTGTAGATCCCGGGCTCTTAATTTAAAATTTTTTCAAAAATTCTATTTTCTGGGACGTTTCCGCTCAGTGGCCCTGTGTTCCTCATGTTCAGCGGCCGTCTCCTCCTGACCGGCTGCCTCAGGCTTCTCCCTCTGAGTCTCCCTGGCCGGTCTTCCGGCTTCCGGCACGCGGGATTTCGCCGCACCCGGCAAGGCCGCGCCCAGCACCTCTTTTACTCCTCCCACAACGCCTACCAGGATGTCCTTCATGGCAGTTACGGCCGT
>JAKAEG010000288.1 GCA_021819985.1 Nitrospirota bacterium
CGGCAGACACCCCAGTTCTGGATGAATCTGCAGTCGAACTTTGATGTGCAAATTGCACAACAGAAAATCGGCAAAAGATTGAACAGCATAAAACCACTCGCCGCATGATTCTTCCGGAAGTCACAACAATTCTGGTTTCTCTGTAGGCGAGGAGTTTAGGCCATACTGCGCATGATTTGAAGCGACTTGCTTGGCGCGAACTTCTGGACGTACTCGTATTTTTTGATTGTTTTCGAGGGAATGACTTAGAATTCCAAAAATCCAAAAAGTGGCAAAAAGCGCTTCAGATCACTTCAGAAATTCCATTATGGCCTCTACCGTTTTTTTAACGGCGCCGGCGCGCTCAATATAAAACGCCCTGGCCTTACTGCCCATCTCAGCCCTTTTGACCTCATCGGACAAAAGAGTTTCGAGCGCATCTGTCATCGAATCATTCTTCACCATCATTGCCCCGCCCGCTTTTAATAACTCATCCATAAACGGGAAATTCCGCATATCGGGGCCGCAGACCACCGGCTTGCCCCAATAGGCGGGTTCAAGCGGGTTTTGCCCGCCGCGGGATGCAAAACTCCCTCCCACTATGGCCACATCCGCCCTGGAATACGCGCTAAAAAGCTCCCCCACTGTATCAACCACAATAACCGGCGCAGACAATGTCCCCTGGATTCCTTCGACTTCCGAGCTTCTCACGTGATCAAGCCCGGCCCCTTTAAGCTCTTCTTCCACCTCCGGCACGCGCTCCGGATGCCTGGGGGCCAGCACAAGCGCAAGCGATGGAAATTTTTTCTCTTTCAGCTTTTTATAAACGGACAACACCAGGGCCTCTTCCCCCTTATGCGTGCTTCCCGCGACTATGACCGGCACATCTTCCGGGATTTTCCCGATCCATTCGGGGGCGTGGGTCTGGGCCTTCATCTCGAATTTGAAATTTCCCGTCACCGCCACCTTGCCGGGCTCCGCCCCGATAGCGGCCGCGCGCTCTGCATAGACCTCGTCCTGTACGCATATAAGCGCCACTTTGCTTAAAACCCGCTTAAAGAAAAACCGCATTTTCCGGTAACCTGCGGACGACTTTTCAGAAAGCCTGCCGTTCACTATGAAAACCGGAACACCCCGGCCCTGCATCACCCTTATGGCGTTTGGCCACAGCTCTGTCTCCATCAGCACGAAGGCGCGCGGATTGATGCGGTCAATGGCCCTGCCAAGCGCAACCGGCAGGTCGAACGGGAGATAAATTATGCGCATGCCGGGAAACCTGTATCGGGCCACTTTGCGCCCAGTATCGGTAATGGTGGAGATGACAGTCTTTACCCCCCTCTCATTCAGCGCCTCGATAAAAGGCGCGGCCGCCATCACCTCCCCGACACTTACGGCATGCACCCATACCGCCCAGCCCTCGTCCTTTTCCACGGACCCGATCTTCTCACGGAACCAGTTCAGACGCGTCCCTTTTGGCCTTTTCGTTATCTCTTTCGGAAGGAAAAAAGGAAGCAGCAGGCAATATATGACTGTGTAGATGACAAACAATTTTTTTCTTTTTTGTCCTTACTCCCAGCCGGCCATGCGGCAGGCGATCTCCGAAACCCTTCCCGATGCGCTCTTGCCTTCAAAAACGGACTTAATCTCTTTAAAGCGGCCAAGCATTTCCGCCCTGTATTCCGGGTTTCCGATTATCTCCCGCAGCTCCGCCATTATCTTGTCCGGCCTTGCGTCATTTTGAAGGAATTCCCTTACGCTCTCCCTGCCTGAAAGCAGGTTCACAAGTGAGACGTATTTCACTTTCACCAGCAGCTTGCCGGCAAAAAACGTAAAGGGGGAAACTTTATAAATAACGGTAAAAGGTTTTTCAAGAAACGCGGTCTGAAGCGTGGCCGTACCGGAGGCGATGAGGGCGGCATCGGAGGCCAGAAGCGCCTTGAGCGCGCTTTCCCTTTTTATGACAGCCCCGTTTTCCCTGAGCGCTTTAAACTCCCCGGTAAACTGCGCGGTCTTTAAATTGGGGGCAAGCGGGATGAAGAACTGCCATTGCGGAAACTCCCTTTTGAACAGGGCAATGAGGTCGATGAAAAGAGGCAGATGTTTTTTCAGCTCAGATGGCCTGCTGCCCGGAAGCATTGCCAAAAACGGCCGGTCCGGGGCGAGCCCCAGGGCTGGCCTGTCATTATTTTTTTCCATGACGGATATCTCATCGAGCACCGGGTGGCCGACGAACTCATGCGGTATGCCGGAATTGCGATAGATATCTTCTTCGAACGGCAGGATGAGGGCCACGAAATCCGCAAGCCTTTTCATTTTTTTTATCCTGCCCGAGCGCCAGGCCCAAAGCTGGGGGCTTACATAATATAAAACCGGGATGCCCATCTTTTTAAGCTCGCGCGCGACTTTGAAATTGAAGTCCGGAAAATCTATCAGGACGGCCGCCTGAGGGCGAAGCTCCCTGGTCCTTTTCAGGAGTTCTTTGAAAGTGGCCCTGAGGTCTTTCAGATGGGCCAAAACCTCGGTCAATCCAAATGCGCCCGATATCTCGCGGACGATCTCGACCCCCTGTGCCTTCATCCTTTCTCCGCCGATGCCGAAGATACTCACATCCGGATGGGCCTTTTTAATCTCCGCGGCCAGAAGCGATCCGTACAGTTCGCCTGAGGACTCTCCGGCCACTATAAGGAGGGTTTTATTTTTTTTAGACACGTGCCAAGACACTTTTAATGGCGCTTGAAATGCGCTCTATCACGGCGTCCTCAAGCTCCGGGTAAATGGGCAGGGACACCGCTTCACGGCTGGCCGCCTCGGCGGCCGGAAAGTCTCCTTCCCTGTGCCCCATGAATTTCAGAGCGGGCTGCAGATGCATGGGGACAGGATAATAGATCATGGACGAGACCTGCTCATTCCTCAGTTTCTCCCGGACGGCGTCTCTCCTTGGATGCTTTATCGTGTACTGGTGGAATACATGTGTATAGGACCCGTCCTCACCAAGGCCGGGGCACAGTAGGCCGGAATCGCCGTCACCGCACAGCAGCTTGTTGTAAAGCGCGGCCTTCTGTCTCCTTTTCTCATTATAGGAATCGATTCTTTTCAGCTTCACAAGAAGTATGGCCGCCTGAATCTCATCGAGCCTGCTGTTGAACCCGACTGTAGTATGGATGTAACCGCCCGAAGAGCCATGGTTCCTCAAGAGCCTTATTTCCGTTGCCAGCTCATCGCTGTTTACGCATACGAGCCCGCCGTCGCCGGAGGCGCCAAGGTTCTTGCTCGGATAGAAGCTGAAACATCCGGCGTCCCCGATGCTGCCAGTCTTCCTGCCGCCAGCCGTCGCGCCGAAAGACTGGGCGCAGTCCTCGACCACCTTCAGGTTAAACTTGCCGGCTATCTGCATTATCCTGTCCATATTGGCGGGACGGCCAAAAAGGTGGACGGGGATAATGGCCTTTGTTTTAGGCGTTATCTTTTCCTCGATCCTTGAGGGATCGATATTGAACGTGTCCGGCTCTATGTCCACGAATACCGGCGTGGCATTCTGGTATATTATCGCTTCCACAGTGGAGAAGAACGTAAACGGCGTCGTTATGACCTCGTCACCAGGCCCGATGCCAAGCGCTTTCAGGGACAGGTGCAGCGCGTCCGTGCCGGAGGCCACCGCGATTGCGTGTTTTACCCCGATGTATTCCGCCGTCTTCTGCTCGAATTGCGAAACCTTCCTGCCCAGGATATACTGGCCGCTTTCCATAACATCGGCAACTTCTTTCAGGACCTCGTCCCTGATGCCCTCCATCTGCTTTTTCAAATCCAGCATGGGTATCATATTCAGTGCGCGCTCCTTATGGTTTCCGAGATTTTAAGCGCAAGCTCAAGAGCGCATTCCGCCTCTCGCGGACTTACTCTGGGGGCGGTCCTGGTCTTTACGCATCTTATGAAATCCTTCAACTCCTCTTTCAGGGGCTCAGCCGGGCTGGCGTCCATGATCTCCTCACCGCCTGATGTTTTAATGGTGACCCGCTTTGAAAGAAAATCGGCCTCGACGATCTTACCCTCTTCCAAAAATTTTATTGTCCTTCTTTTTTCCGCGGCTATCCGGCTGGCGTTGAAGAAGGCGG
>JAKAEG010000289.1 GCA_021819985.1 Nitrospirota bacterium
AAGCTTTCCTAAAGGGAAGCTAAATGGATAGCGAGCGTATATTATTCATTAGATTCTGTTGCGGAAGAAAATAGGGCGGGGGAAATCCTGCCCCTACAACCAACGGGGATTAACAAAATGATGGAACCAAAATGATGCGCGAATGCCATTTGGATGTAGGGGCGCGGTGCCGCGCCAGGCCCGCTCAATTTTTTCTCTTGCAAAAAGCAGCTTTATTTTTTATCATTTGTTGGAATATATATGGAAAACAGTGTATTAAGAGCTAAAGTTGAAGCAACGCTTGAGAAAATACGCGAAGGGCTCAAATCCGAAGGCGGAGACATCGACCTGATCGATGTCAGGGAAGCGACCGTATATGTGAGGCTCAAGGGAGCGTGTGAAGGATGTCCTATGTCCATGCTCACGATGAAAAACTGGGTGGAGGCAACCATTAAAAAGGAATTGCCGGAAATATCCCAAGTGAAGGCGGTATGAAGGGGAAACAGAAACTCCTTTTCTTTCCGGTTGTCCTTCTGGCGCTTCTGCTGGGTTACAGGACCGTTCTGGGCTGCCAGCTTGAGGGCATAAAAATAGAAAAATCCGCGGGAAACGGGCATACGCAATGCCTGCTTGTGACAGACGGGCAGGCGGATTTTGAGGAGCATGCCCTTTCAAATCCCAAAAGAGTTTACGTTGACCTGCGGGACTCCACGTTGAAAAAAGGCCTGCAAAAAGGGCTTAAGGCGGACGGGATCATAAAAAACGTAAGGGTCGCGCAGTTCAATTCCAGGGTTGTAAGGGTCGTCTTCGAGTTCGAGAATTCTCCCAACGTGAGCATATCGAAGCCGAATGGGAAAAGATCAGGGCTTGTTCTTGATTTTTCCGATGGGGTGTTTAAAAAGATTGAAAACGGAAATGGGAGCAGGTCCTTAACTGCGGACACCGGTAATAAAAACTCTGTCAAGGCATTGCCGTCCGCGATAGACCGGATAAGGGCCGATCTCCTGAAGACTGAAATAAAAGCCGGTACAGGCCGCCTGCCTGAAAAAACAAAAACCATATCCACCCCTTTAAAAGCGGAAAAAACAAAAACTGTCCTTGCGAAAATGTCGCTCCCGTCCATTGCCCCTATCATGGAAAACAGCGTAAGGCCGGACGGTTTCCGAAAAGGCCAGATACCGTTTCATAAATGGCGCGTGGTGATCGACCCCGGCCATGGGGGAAAAGACCCTGGGACAAGCGGGAAGGATGGCCGCCACGAAAAGCAATACACCCTCGCCATTGCCCTTAGGCTCGCGCGCCTGCTGAGGAATAACGGATACCAGGTGTTGCTCACAAGGGACAACGACTATTTCGTCACGCTCGACAACAGGGCGGTCATGGCCAACCGGGACCGGGCGGACATCTTCGTGTCGATCCATATAAACTGGAGTTCAAACCCCGGCACGCGCGGCATAACCACATATTTCCTCAACTGGACCGATGACAACCAGGCAAACAGGGTGGCGGCAAGGGAAAACCAGATCACGCTCAGAAGGCAGAAAGAGGCCAGGACGTCGCTTGGGTACATACTTGCCTCACTGGAGCTGGAGGGGAAAAGGGACGGGTCTCTGAGTCTTGCAAATTATATAGAACATTCCGTCATTTCCTCCGTCCACGGGAACTACCCGGGCGAGCCCTCCCTGGGTGTGAAGGGGGCGCTTTTTTATGTGCTCGTGGGAGACAAGATGCCGGCCACGCTGACGGAGGTCTCCTTTCTTTCCAACTCCAGGGACGAGGAGCTTCTGCAAGACCCGTCTTACCTGGATGAGGTCGCAAAGGGAATGGCCGCAGGTATTGAAAATTATTTCAGGAGCGCACCCGTGCGCCGTACGCTTGCACAGGATGTGCGGACTTATCGCAAGATCGCTGAAAAATAAACCCGTGGCAAATTTTTTGTTTTTTTTGTCTTTTTTGCTTTTTTTGCCACTGGTCACTCACCAAAACGGGAACCGCCACGATAAAAAAATTTGACATCCTCATATCACGGGGAACTGTTTATGACGGAAGCGGGCTCCCGCCTGTCAGATCGGACATCGGCATATCCGGTGGCCGCATAACATTTACCGGCAGCGCGCGCAGGGAAGACGCGGCAGCTGTAATCGAAGCCCAGGGGCTCTGCGTCAGCCCCGGGTTCATAGACACTCACAGCCATTCGGATTTCACCATTCTTTCAGACCCGCTTGCCGCGGAGGGAAAACTTTTTCAGGGGGTCACCACTGAAGTAAACGGCAATTGCGGCCTTTCAGGCGGCCCGCTGATAGGAGCGGCCAGGCAGCAGAGGGAAAGCGACCTTGTCGAATACGGGATAAAAGAGCGATGGGACAGCCTTGGTCAATATCTGGATATCCTTGAAAAACGCGGTCCGGGTATGAACTTTGCCACTCTTACAGGCCACGGCAATATAAGGGCTTCGGTCTTGGGCTATGCCAACCGCGAGCCTACGGAGGCGGAACTTAATGAAATGGCAAAGCTTCTGACGGAATCGCTGGGCGCGGGAGCCATCGGGCTTTCAACCGGTCTAATTTATCCGCCGGGCGCGTACAGCCGGACCGAAGAACTTGTGCGGCTTGCCGAAGCGGGCAGGAAAGCCTCCGGTAATTTTATTTACGCCACACATATGAGAAGCGAGGGTGACAACCTCATAGAGGCGCTCGGGGAGGCTGTCACCATCGGCAGGGCCGCGGGCAGGCTCCAGGTATCGCATATGAAAACCGCGGGACGGCAGAACTGGGGTAAGATATCCGAAGCCATAGAAACCATCGAAAACGCCAGGGCTTCAGGGCTTAGGGCATCGGCGGACCGTTATCCCTACACGGCGGCGTCAACCGACCTGGATACGATACTTCCGGCGTGGGCTTATGAAGGGGGCGCGCAAGCGGAGCTGACCCGGCTTAAAGACCCCGCCACTATCAAAAAGATAGCGGGAGAGATAAAAAAAGAACCGCTTTACTGGGAAAGCGTATACGTGGCCTCCACTCCTGAAAGCTCAGATAAGTGGATGGAGGGCAAAAACCTGGACGGCATAGCGCGGTCATTGGGAAAGCCCCCCCTCGAAGCTCTTTTCCAAATACTTGTCAGGGGCCAAGTCCGTGTGCAGGCCATATTCCATAGCATGAACGAGGACAACTTAAGACAGCTTTACAGGCTTCCCTGGGTCATGGTAGGTTCCGACAGTTCGGCCCGTTCCCTTGCCGGGCCGAGCGCACAGGGCAAGCCCCATCCCAGGGCCTTTGGAACCTTTCCCCGGTTCCTTAAAAGGTATACAATTGAAGAAGGTCTGATGGGCATGGAGGAAGCGATAAGAAAAATGACCTCCCTTCCCGCGGCCACCTTCGGGCTTTCGGAACGGGGCCTGATAAAGGAAGGGTTCGCTGCCGATATAGTTGTTTTCGATCCTGCGCGGGTAACGGATACGGCCACTTTTGAGGAGCCTTTCCAAAAGGCCCTTGGAGTCGAGCACCTGCTCGTGAACGGCGTGGCGGCCATATCGGGGGGCACTCTGACGGGCCGGCGGGCCGGCAGGGTATTAAGAAAGGGCAGATAAAAATTTTTCCAGCCGCATTTTTTCTTTTTTTTGATCCTTTGCAGAAAGTTTTTACGAGTTTATGCCCTCCAGGCCTGTAATCGGGATAACCGTTGACCCAGGGGCCGATCCATCGGGAGGACGGGCCCTTCTTAAAGAGGAATACGCGCGGGCCGTCTTCAAGGCCGGCGGAGCGCCTGTTGCCGTACCTGTCTGCGGCGACCCAGGCGCGGTCTTTGACTTTTTTGAGTTTCTGGACGGGATATTGATACCGGGCGGAGACGATATAGCGCCCTCTTATTACGGAGAAGCGGAGAGGTTTCAGATGAAGCTCGTCCCGGCCGGAAGGACGGATTTCGAGATATCGCTCATAAAGGCCGCTTTTTATGGGGAAGCCGGCAGACAAAAAAAACAAAAAGATCAAAAACCTGTCCTTGCCATATGTTATGGGATGCAGCTTATAAACGTGGCGCTGGGGGGAAGTCTTTATCAGGACATTGAGAGCGATTACGGCATTTCAGGACGAAACGGGCCGGTTATGGA
>JAKAEG010000290.1 GCA_021819985.1 Nitrospirota bacterium
CATATCCTTCCGCCACCTTGTCCCCGAAATCTCCTCTAAATGCCTTGATGCCCTGGGCCATGGCGGGCTTTGGTGTAGACGATAGTTTCACCTCTACGGGAATCAGTCCCCGTCCGGATTCTACTATGAGGTCCACTTCCACCCCGGTCGAAGTCCTCCAGAAATACATCTGCGGTTCGATGCCGCGGCTTATAATTGTCTTGAAAACCTCTGTGATTATGGCCGTCTCGAATATGGCGCCGCCCATGGGGCCCGATGCTGCATGCTCCGAGTCCTTAAGTCCTGCAAGGAAACAGAGCGTGCCCACATCCGTAAAATAGACCTTCGGGGTCTTCACCAGTCGCTTGCCTATATTGGCAAAATATGGCCGTAGAATGATTACCTGATGCGTGGCTTCCAGCACGGAAAGCCATGCCTTTACCGTGTTTACCGCGACACCCAGGTCGCGCGAGAGTTCGGAGAGGTGCAGTAACTGGGCGCTCCTAACGGCCAATGCCCTGAGGAAGCTCTGGAATTCTGTAAGGCCGCCAACCTGGCGGAGACTGCGAACGTCCCGCTCCATATAGGTTTGTATGTAGGAGGATTGCCAGAGAGCAGCATCGCGTTTGGGATGGGCAGCAAGCTCAGGATATCCCCCGCGGAGGAACTCCTTCCAGAGGCCTGCGGGCAATGTCTTTTTTTCCGGTTCCCGCATTTCTGCTTCCCACGGTAGCTGTCTCTGTGGATGCCCGAGAGCTTCGCGCCTGCTAAGAGGCACAAGCCGGAGCATCGCCGCCCTGCCGGCAAGAGATTCCGTTACGCGTTCCACAAGAAGGAGGTTCTGCGAGCCAGTTATTAGGAATTGCCCGTACCTGTCCCGTCTGGCATCTATTTTTTCCTTTATGTACGGAAGCAGGTTCGGGACGTACTGGATTTCATCAAAAATCACTGGCGGCGGATATATCTCCATAAACCCACGGGGGTCCTCCGTCGCAGCCATTCTGATATCTGGAGGCTCCAGCGAGACATACCGGTATTTGTCGCCAAAGATATGTTTAAGGAGCGTGGTCTTGCCCGACTGGCGGGGGCCGGTGAGCACTATGGCTGGGAATTCCTTCGCGGCCCTACGAATAACGGGCTCTATGGATCGCTCTATGAAATGATCTTGCACAAGCGTATTTTTGCATTTTAAATGCAAAATTGCAAGAAATAAAATTGGCAATCATCGAACCGCTCTGCCTCATAACAGTGATCGAGGCGATTTTCGGTCAGAAAGATGTCGAACAATGGATAGCCCTAAAGCTCATTAAGATCAAGTTTTGATATCTTCCCCTTGGCTGTCTGCTTCAAGCCTTTCTGGACGCTTTCAAGCGCCTTCTTGTTCTTGTAAAGCCATTTTTCCGGGGAAGGAATTAGATCAAGAACCGTTTCTAATCTCTTAAGTTCGTCTATATCGATAACGGCGGCCATTTTATGGCCCTTTGTATCGGTTATGAATTGTCTGACCTTGATGTGATCATCCTTGCGCTTGGCTGCAACGGGCATACTGAATCCATCCTTTCAACACCCTTATTATACAATGCGCTTCCTCTCCTTGCACATCGCCAACAGGATTCGTGGAAAGGCCATCACGAGATTTTTCGAATTACGATGCATTGATTCGTGATTCATACTGGCGATATCCGGCTCCAGTTGGCGCCGGGATTTTCAACATTGCCCATTTATCGTGTTATAAATGGGCAAATCTTCTCTTTACGGTCATGGAATCTTATTTTCAGGGCATGAATTGTATCATCGGTTCTCCTATCCACACCCAAGTGTCCACGTGGACACTTCCAATATGGTTAAAGCATTGATTTTATTATGTTTTTTGCCGCCCCGCTTTCTCTTAATCAGCGGGTCGCAGGTTCGATCCCTGCACGGCTCACTTTTAAAATCAAGGGGTTAGGAGATTTTTCCTGACCCTTTTCGCTTTTAAAAGCCCCCACTGTGACAAAACTGTGACACACTGTGACAAAATTTTTTTTAGCTATGCCTTCTCTCCAACACGCTCAGTCCTCTCCTCATGCTCTCGGCGTTATGTTTGACATAGCGTCTTGTCGTGGAAAGCTGAGAGTGGTCGAGGATGCACGCTATGGTGTGAATGTCCTGCCCAGCGCGCCCAAGGCGGGTCCCTACCGTGTGCCGGAGGTCATGGAAGCGAAGACCGGTAATTCCCGCCAGTTTGATGCCTTGTACCAAGCCCTCAACAGATTGCGGGCGATGACCGGTGTATCCTCGGAGGTAGTGAAAACGTAGCCCGACATGGACCTTACCTTTGCCTTTTCTTTCAGAAGGGCATAGACGGTCTCATTCATCGCCACGGTCCTCCAGGAATTCGTCTTTTCGTTATAGGACTCGAAGATTTTCCTGAAGAGGTCAATCTTATCCCACAAGGTTCAAGAATTCTCCTTTTCCCAACTTTGTCCAAGATCTCCGTAATTATACATTGCATAAAGGAATACCGATTCTGTCCGCAACATTAAATGAAAAATTTGAGAGTGCTATAATTATTTCAAAAAACGAATTGATTAAATGGGGAAAATGGTCTAAGAAAGGTAAAGAATATAAAAAGCTGGCTTGATGGGAATGTAAATTAAAACTACAAAGGGGACCGTTGTTCTATTTAATTGGTATTTTGACTTTGGCTTCACCTCTGGGCGGGGAAACCCCGCCCCTACAAAAAAATTTGCGCTGCCCTAAAAGAAGAAAAAAGGGAGGTTGTCCCTGATTTTCCTGCTTAATTTGGATGTAGGGGCAGGGCTTGCTCTGCCCTGTTTTTCTTTGCCGTTTAAGAAATGTTGTAATTTTAAAAAAAACCATAAAACGTCATGGGTGGAGCAAGCCCCGCCCCTACGTCCAAAAGATAAATACTTCAATCCGAAATTCTCACAAAGCTGAACAAACGGCCGCGCAGACTTTAGGCCGAAACATACTAAAAGCGTTAGCGCCTGCTAACCTCTCTGGACGTAACCTGCATTTCATCTTACCACCCCAGCCATGTTACCATAGCCTGTGTCTGAAAAGAGGCAGGTTCAGCGGTTTATAGTAAAGCTGCCGGTGACTGTCAGCGCCGGCGGCAAATCGATAAGCGGCGACACCGTCCGCATCTCAAGAAAAGGCCTGTTCGTCAGGACCCAGCAGAGCTTTGTTACCGGAGTTCCCGTCGACATTGAGATAACCCTCACGGACATGACCTCGTGCAAATTAAAAGGGATAATCAAGCACGCGCGGAACTACGGCCATTTTCTGCCCAGGTTGAACGGAATGGGCATACAGTTTACCGAAACGGACCCCGGATACGAGGCGTTCATAACCGCTATCGAACGCGAGCGAGGGTTTTAATTTTTTAAAAAAGAGAGTTGAATAAAATCTTTTTTTTCTGACTTGTTGGAAGTAATCGCGGCCCCTATGAGGCCCCGAGCTGTTCTTCTATCTGCTGCTTTTCATCCAGCAATCTTTGCTTTTCATCTTTAAGCGGCGGCAGGACATTGGTCTCCATGTCCTTTATCTTTTCCTCCAGATCCTGCTTGTTAAGGAAGTTTGTCTGCACGAACTGCTGTTCCTGGGGCGTAAGGAACTGAATATACTGCTGGTTTGCCTGAAGCTGGCTTTTTCCCGCGGCCATGGCGCGCTGTGTCCCAAGATTAAACAGGTTCTGTATGCGGAGCATCACTTCCTGGTAATCGCTTTTGAGTTTTTTATACTCGTCTTCTTTCACCTTTATCCGCGCCAGCCTCGCATTTATCTGGGCCAGCCTGTCTTCAAGCTCTTTTTTCTGCCCGGAAGATATCCCGGATTCTGGCGCTACGAATTTTGGCGCGGCTTTTTCCTTTGGAGGGGTATATTCCGGCAGCTGCACGCCTTCGCTCTCTTCGTATTTCTCTATTTTGGAGATGTCTTTAACCTGTATGCCTACCGTCCCTCCCCCAAGGCTGAACTCTATCTGCCCGTCCGAGCGCTCATAAGAGCCGATACCCTCGATAACCGAACCGTTTTTAAGGATTATCCGGTACGCGGCGTAAGAGACGGATATAAAAGAGAAAAG
>JAKAEG010000014.1 GCA_021819985.1 Nitrospirota bacterium
GGTGCGTTGGCCGTATTTTTTAACTATATCCGTTGCCTTAAGGAGGCGTTTCATTTGCTTTCTATAAAGACCTTGCTGTCCTTTACGTCCATTTTGTCAGTAGAAACATAGTATGTTATGAGCGAGCCGGTGACCACCGAACTTGCCTGGGCTATTTTCGGGTTTTCGGTGAAAAGTATGCGGTCGTTCGCCTTTTCATAATGTGCCTTCCCGGCAGTTACGACCCGCCCCTCTTTTATGAGCTTCACGTTTCCTTCGGCGTCTATGGTATCGACCCCGCCATTTTCAAAGTAATGGACTGTCATCTTGTCGGCAAAGAGTTCCATATCGTCGTTTTTGGCCGAGACCCTGCCATCGAAAACAGCTATATGGGCGTTCTGGTCAGCCGAAAGCGTATCGGAAGTAATTACGATCGGCCCCTTCCTTGCGGGAATTTTTGATTTCCCTCCTGTTTTCGCCTTGCCTTGAATATTTTTCCTGTTCGGATTGGACTGTGCGGAGGTGTTCTGCACCGCGGCAATCGCGGGGGTGCAGATCAAAAAAAGCGCCGCTATAATGTGAACTGTTTTAATAAAAAATGGCTTTGACGTTCCTGTCCAGCCTCATTGTTCTTTTCTGGTCGGCTTCAAGTCCGCGGCCCTCTATTTCGATCCCTTTTTTCTCAAGGAGCACCTCATCGTCCCCCCCGGTGTTCAGCTTCCCGCCGGGCACGATCTGCAAGGAGCTTGTTTTCATATCGAACCCCTTCACCTGGCTTTTAACCTCCCCGGTCAATGAGAGCGTATTTTTATCCAGGTCATATTGCCCGCCGCTGGCCATGAGTCTCGCGTTCTCGGAAGGGATATTTATATCCACATCGCTCAGGCTTGCAGTCCCGCCGTCTCCGGAAAAGACCGCCTTTTTCGAAGTGGCGGACCACAGGGTCCTGTTTCCGATCACGTTCAGAACGTTTATATCCGATAAGGAAGAGTAATATACCGGGACTTTCTGAAGGCCGGTCTCACGCGGCTGGTTTTTCATCGTGAAAGCAGACAGGACCGCAGCAAGCAGGAACAGGACCGGCAGCATTTTTTTTAACGGCAGCGCACTTATATCCTTCACTTATGCTCCTGCATCCCCTGAATCAGGGCCGCCCGCATTGTCTCGTGCGGGGGGCGGACACCCGTCCAGAGTTCCTGGGCGAAAACTCCCTGCCACAAAAGCATTCCAAGCCCGTGGAAGGTCTTGAGTCCCGCCTTTTGGGCCTCGCGCAAAAAAGGCGTCTGCTTGTATATGAGGTCTCCTGCAACGGAGCCGGGCGCAAGTTTAGCCGGGTCTGCCGGCAAGGGGTCCGTCTCCTTAAGCCCCAGAGGTGTGGCATTTATGAGAATATCCACATCCTGCAGGTTATGTGCGTCCTGGGCGGTATCCACATTGTCTCTTATTTTCTTCAGGTCCAGGACAAGTTTTTCAAGCTTTACTTTATCGAGATCGAAAATCCTTAACTTGCGGGCTTTTTCTGAAAGGTAGTAGCTTACCGCCCTCGATGCCCCTCCTGCTCCGCAGATAAGGATGTGCTTGCCTTCCCAGTCAATTCTTTCTTCCGTAAGGGACTGTATGAAACCCCTGCCGTCGGTATTGTAGCCCTTGAGCCTTCCGCCCTCGTTCACGATAGTGTTTACGGCGCCGATAAAGGCGGCTTCCCTGTCTATCGCATCCAGCAAAGGGACAACATTTTCCTTGTGCGGAACTGTAATATTCACTCCCCTGATGCCTAGCGCCCGCACGGCCCTGACCGCATCCGGCAGGTCCTCAGGCTTTACATGAAGGGCAAGATAACAGTAATCCAGGCCGGTCTCTCTGAAAGCGGCATTGTGCATCTGGGGCGACAGGCTGTGGCTTACCGGGTGGCCGAAAAGGGCCAGGAGTTTTGTATTTGCCGTTATTTTCATCTTTTTAATTTTATTTTATTTCTGTTTTCTGACCGTCTTTATTCATTGTGCTCCCCGGAAACGGCCTCAAGGAGCCCCTGCGGCGTTGCGCTGATAAGCTTTGATTTTATACCCAAAGCCGCTTCCATATCGGTAACGGCCACATCGTCCAGAAAGATATCTTCACCTTCTCTGACCACTGTATCGGGCACGAGTAGTATATCATGCGACGGGGCGAAATCTTCGAGGCTTTTGAGCGCGTCTCTGCCCGTAAGAAGGCCCGTAACGGTAACAGAAGGGCCAAAAAAACGGTTTTCGACCGGAACAGGCGTTATATGGTGTCCCTGTTTTTTCAGCTTATCAATGAACTTTGCCAGATACGGATAAAACGAGGTCCCGGTGAAGGTCAGATATTTTTTTCCGGAGGGTGCGGCGTGTCCCGGTTTTTTAGCCTCATGCATATAAATTCTCTTCGCCTCGTGCATGAAAAGAGGGACCAGCCCGACGCCGTTTTCGATCTGGGGGAGATCGCCGTATTCGCTTAGCGGGGGCAGGGGAACCCCCCCTGCCTTTATATAAAGCTCGTCTGCTCCGTATACGATATTTTCGCCATGCTTTTTTCTGAAACGTTTCTGGAACCGGTCTATGATAGTGAGCGCGTCAGCGGCCTCTTCCTTTCCCACGGGTTTCAGTCTGCTCTTGCTGAAAGCCGTAAGGCCGACAGGAACGACGGCTATGGACATTACATACGGATAAAAAGAATACAGGTCGCTTATGGTTTTAGCCAGGGATTTTCCATCGTTTATTCCCGGGCAAAGCACGATCTGCGTATGGGCGCGGAGTTTGTTGTCCCTGAAAAAGCGCAGGTCCTTCATGATGTCCGGGGCAGCGGGGTTTCCAAGCAGCAGCTTTCTTATAGCGTCATCCGTGCTGTGGATTGAGATATAAAGCGGGCTCAGCCTTTGAGTTGCGATGCGCTTTTTATCGTTGTCCGTCAGGTTGGCCATGGTGATGTAATTGCCGTAAATGAAGGACATCCTGTAGTCCTCATCCTTTAAATACAGGGACTTTCGCATGCCTTTGGGCAGCTGGGAGACGAAGCAGAAGGTACAGCGGTTGCCGCAGCGCTTAACCGGGAAATGTTTCAGCGATATTCCCGTCTCGCCGCCTTCCGGGACCTCCAAAAGCACACGGCCCGCCTTTCTGAACTCCATTTCCAGGGCGCAGTCGTCCTTGTGGAAAAAGAAGTCTATAAGGTCCGAGATCCTGTTGCCGTTAATGGAGATGAGCGTATCTCCCGCGCTAATTCCGGCTTTAGCCGCAAGGCTGCCAGCGGTTACGCTTTCTATCTCAACCCCTGTCTTTTCTCTCTGACGCAATCTTGATTCCTCTTTGCACATATTGCAGGCCGGAGGCTGCCGTGAGCCCGGCCGCGATCCATATCATCGCCAATATAACAGGCGCCGTAATATAGCCGTAAGTGATCTTCAGGAGCACGGCCGTCAAAAGGGTGAACTGCGCGGCTATTGCAAGCTTGCCTGTCCTCGTGGGCGCTATCTGGACAGTCCCTCCGGAAAGGCTCAGCATCCCCCATCCCAATATAACTATTATATCCCTGCTTAAGACCACAATTGCAAGCCAGACCGGGATAATGCGGAGCGTGAGAAACACTATGAAAGCGGTGATCAGCATGAATTTGTCCGCCAGGGGGTCCAGCAGCGATCCTATGTCGGGTTTTTTGCCGCTCAGCCTGGCTATCATGCCGTCGAGCTTGTCCGTTATGGCGGCGAAAAGAAAAATGAAGAACGCCAGGTCGAACCGCCCGTAAACCGCGGCCGTAGCGAAACAGGGGATAAGTATGATCCTTATCAGGGTGAGAATATTGGGGATGTTCAGTGGAATGGCGCTCAGCACCGGTGGTTTCTTTTTCAGGGGATGTTGACCGGAAGAACGCTGAAATCCGGCATTTTCAGCCCAAGTTCTTTATAACAGTCCGGTTTTACGCGGGCACCCTTTGGATTTGAAATACCATGGGGATTTGGAACAAGTGAAAGTGAAAAATGTTCCAGGAGTCCGGAGGCATGGCAGGCCTCAACCGCAAAGCCGTGCTCCTTTGCCGCTTCGAGCGCTTTTTGGGCAAGTTTTGCGGCATTTTTGATGCCTCCCTTCATAGCCTGCAGTTCCGCCCTGGACAAAAGGCAATAGATCTTGCCCCTGGGGTCTTTGGTCTTGGTAAACAGTTTTTCGGCCTCTTTCAGGGCGTCAAGGGCCTCATTTCTTTTATCCATTAAAGCTAGCGACTTGCCTGAACTCCACAGGGTGTACGATGAGCTGACGATATCGCCTATGCGCTTGTAGACCTTAAGCGCCTTTCTGAAATATTGAAGGGCCCCCTTATGATCGCCGGACATCCTCAGGGCGTTTCCTATCCCGCAATAGGAATAAGCGACGCCGAAGGGGTCTTTAAGCTTTCTGAATAATGTGTGCGCCCTGGTGTAATTGCTGAGGGAAGATTTGTACGACCCTTTTATCCTGAACGCCCCGCCAAGACCGTTCAAACAATAACCCGCCGCATGCTGATCGCCCAGGCGGGTGAATATCTGTTTCGCCTCGGAAAAGGCCTTTATCGCGCCGTCAATGTCGCCTTTGATCCTCAGGGTGCCGCCCTTGGACCACAGGACAAACGCAAGGGCCTCCTCGTCATTTAGTTTTTTATATATCTTCTCGGATTGGACAAGCAGCTTCAGGGCTTTTTTCCAGTCGCCCTGTGCCCTGTGAGAAAGCGCAAGACTCGCGGCAGCATCGGCCTGACGCGCTTTGCCTTGAAGCTCTTTTGCGTGGAGTTCGGCCTTTTCATAATGGGTGATGGCCTTGTTGAAATCCCCAAGCATCCTCCAGTTATGGCCTGAAAGCAAATGGCAATGGAAGAGGTCTTCGTGGTTTTGGGGCTCAAGCGATTTTTCCGCAGCCCGCAGCACGGAAAGCGATTGCCTGTAGAGCGCCTTGTGTCTTAATGCGTCCGCTTTATCGAGAGTTTTTTCGTTTTCTTTTTCTTTTGTCATTTTCAGTTTTTTTTATTTCCTTATTGAACGGACCAGGTCCGCGTAATCATTTGTGCCGTAAAAGGCCGATCCCATGACCAGGATGTCCGCTCCAGCGTCAACTACGGATTTGAATATCTCCCCGGGCTTGACCCCGCCGTCGACCGCTATGAGCGCACCCGGGTTCTTCTCTTCCGCCAGTCTTTTTGTTTGCTCGATCTTTTCAAACGCATGAGGTATGAAGGCCTGGCCCCCGAAACCGGGATTGACCGACATGATGAGCACCATGTCCAGATCGTATATTATGCTTTCAAGGCTCGAAACGGGGGTGGCAGGATTTAGGGCAACACCGGCCCTGGCGCCGCGCTCCTTTATACGGTTTACCGTCCTGTTCAAATGGATGCACGCCTCCATGTGTACCGTGACGAAATCGGCCCCGGCATCGATGAAATCATCCAGGTAGAGGTCCGGGTTTGATATCATCAGATGGACATCAAGGGGAAGTTTTGTCGCTTTCCTCATTGCCTTTACAATAAACGGGCCTATGGTCATGTTAGGCACGAAATGACCATCCATTATGTCCACGTGAAGCATGTCCGCGCCGGCATCCTCAGTGGCCTTCAATTCTTCCTTGAGCCGGAGGAAATCCGCCGATAAAAGCGAAGGGGCGATATAGTACTTCCCTTTTTCTGTTTTTATTTTTTTTGTCTTTTCCATTTTTTATTTTTTGATTTTTCCCGCTATCAAATGTTTCCCATAGCCGGGCCCATCACATTGGGCTGTCCCAGGGAAAGAAATACTTTCTGACCTGCCGCTATTTTTGCCCCCGGGTCTGGTTTTTGGGAGATGACATTCTGCCCCCCGGCCCCGAAACCGACGGCATTGTCGAAAACAGGTTCCAGTCCAAGCCCCGCAGCCAGGTTCTGCGCCTGAGCGATGCTCATGCCCGTGAAATCAGGGCAGTAATAGCTTACCTCAGAGGGGCCGTTGCTTACAATAACGGAAACAGGACCGCTCTTCTCATCGAGATTCGGGTCCTGAGCTATTATTGTGCCTTTTGGCTGGTTTCCGGAATAGATGGAAATGATATTGAGTATCTTCAGGCCCGCCGCATTCAGGAGTGAGACGGCTTCATCCAGTGTCTTTCCAAGCACGGACGGTGTCCGGGGGGTGGATGGCCCAAGGCTAAGCGCCACCTGCACCGGGGTATCGAGTCTGACGTTTTCGCCAGGGGCAGGCTCCTGGCTGACGATATAGCCCTGCGGCACGACGGGATCGAAATCCTCACTTTTAATCTCAAACCGGAGTCCCAGGTCTTTAAGGGCGTTCATAGCCGCCTGCGGCGGCTGACCCTTCAGGTCGGGCACAGCCACTTTCTTGCTAAGCAGAATGACCTTGTACGTCAGAAAACCCGATGCCACCCCAAGGACCATAAACAGAAAAATGAAGAGAAACTTTTTTTTCATTGTTTTAGTTTTATCAATTTTGCCATAAAAAACCCGTCCATGTCCTGCCTGTGCGGGTAGGTCCTGATAAATCCGTTTTCGGAAAACGGCAAAAACATATCCGGTATGTCCTTATCCATATAAAAATCGTTCGCGTCCGCCAGAAATTTTTTTATCACCATTTCGCCCTCTTCGGGTTCCGTGGAGCAGGTCGAGTAGACCAGGGCGCCTCCCTTTTTCAGGGCGGCGGCAACCGCCATAAGCATTTCCAGCTCTTTCCTGCCGGAGCGCGCAAGCGAATCCTCACTCTGCCTGTATTTTACATCGGGATTGCGCCTTATGACCCCAAGGGAGGAGCAGGGCGCATCGAGGAGTATCCGGTCGAAATAGCCGGGCCTTCTGAATCCGGTGCTGTCTTTAGAGGTAATGTCTTCCAGGGCAGGATGTATGGAAGAAAGGCCGAGCCTGGACATATTTTCCCTGATCATGTCCACCCTCCTTTGCTCGGTATCCAATGCGGTTATCTCTCCGCGGTCTTTCATGAGCTCTGCGATATGCGTGGTCTTTCCGCCGGGAGCCGCGCAGGCGTCGAGGATTCTTTCTTCCGGAAATGGGGCCAGGAAAAAACTTACAAGCTGGGCCGCCTCGTCCTGCGCGATACAGAAGGGGTGGATGAATTCCAGATCCCGCCAGGATACATGGCCTTCTATTTTTATGCCGGAGGGGCTTATTTGGGTGGGTCCGGCCTCTATGCCTTTTAAAGCGAGCATCTCAAGGACCTCTTCACGGGTCTTTCTCAGCGTATTCACTCTGAGCACAAGCGGCGGGATGCGGTTTCCCGCCTCTGCCAGGGCAAGCGCCTCATCGGCGCCAAGTCTCTGTGCCCATCTTTTTATCAGCCATAGCGGCGAGGATGTGTATATGCTTATCGCCTTTTGCCTATCTTCCGTTTTGAGCGAGGCATTTTCGGAATCAGCTTTCAATTTGTTCAATCTCTCAATGACGGCGTCTTTCCCGCGGGCGGCGTTTCTCAGCACCGCATTTACAAGCGAGGGTTTTCCGTGTCCGGGGAAGAAAGCCTTTTCCAGTTCGACCGACTCATTTACCGCGGCCCTCTCCGGCACGCGCGTATAGAGCATCTGATACAGGCCCATTCTCAAATTATCAAGCGTCGGGATTTTTTTGTTTTCTGGAAGTTTGCTTAGAAATCCCGACAGAAGGTGATCAAGAAGATACTGCCGCCTCAGGACGCCATAGACGAGTTCCATGACAAGCGCCCTGTCTCTTTTATCGATATCGAGGGGATCGAGCGCGTCTTTGGGGCGGCTGCCGTTTCTGATCTCCCCGATCGCTTGCAAGGCAATCATGCGGGCGTTGCTGTATAAAGGCATCTTTTATCTTTTTATCTCTTTTAATAATTCAGAGTTAATCTTCAAAAACGTTGCATAAACAGTTTTTTGTCATTCCTGCTTGTCCGGAATCTTTCTTCGTTTATGCAATTGTAAGATTAATGATCCGGCTTTTTTATTTTTCCTTTTTGTAATAATATATTATCTCTGGTTTCATTGGAAAAATGAAAAAATAAAAAAATGAAAAGAATAATTATTCTTGGCTCCACAGGCTCAATCGGGAAAAGCGCGCTTGAGGTGGTTGAAAAATACCCGGAGCGCTTCAAGGTGGTCGCGCTTGCGGCCTGTAAAAATCACGAGCTGCTGTTTGAGCAGATAAAAAAATTCAAACCGGAGATCGCGGCCCTTTCGGACCCTGCCGCGGCAGACATCCTTGCAGCCAAAGCGGGAATACCTGTTTTGAGCGGCGAAGAAGGGCTTAAAACAATAGCCTCATACGCGGGCGCGTCGTTTGTGATCTCCGCAATTGTAGGGTTTGCCGGTCTCGCCCCGACCCTTGCCGCCATACGCTCCGGAAAGGACATCGGCCTGGCCAATAAGGAAGCGCTGGTCACGGCAGGCAGCGTCGTCATGGAAGAGGCCGGGAAATACGGCGTAAAGATACTCCCTGTGGACAGCGAGCACAGCGCTGTTTTCCAGTGCATCGACGGCAGGCCCGGTATCGACGAAAAGGCGAAGCACAACCCCCCTTTTGAGGGGGAGATAATCCTTACCGCCTCGGGCGGGCCTTTTCTCGGCAAAAGCCGGAAAGAGCTGGAATCCATGACGCCGAATGAGGCCGTGAGCCATCCAAACTGGAAAATGGGCAAAAAGATATCCGTTGATTCGGCCACGCTCATGAACAAGGGGTTGGAGGTCATCGAGGCGCACCACCTTTTCCAGGTGCCTCCTGAACGCATAAAGGTGCTGGTGCACCCGCAAAGCCTTGTACATTCAATGGTTGAGTTTCAGGACGGCTCACTTATCGCGCAGCTTTCCGTGCCGGACATGAAGGCGCCTATCGCTTACGCGCTTTCCTACCCCGAAAGGCTTAAGGGAGTTATCCCGCGCCTGGACCTGACTCGCGCAGGCAATCTTTCCTTCATGAGCCCGGATACCGAAACCTTTCCGTGCCTGCTCTATGCATACGATGCAATAAGAGAAGGCGGCACGGCACCGGCGGTATTGAATGCCGCAAACGAGATCGCCGTCGAGGCGTTCCTTTCAGGGGCCATTGGGTTCAATGATATTCCTGTTATAATAAAAAATACGATGCAAAGCCACTCCAGTAAAAACAAAAGCAAAAACAAAAAACTCTCAGATGAAAGGGATGCCGTCGAAGCCGACTCGAATGCCAGACGGTCCGCCGCCCGCCTTGTGGAAGAAATAAAAGCGGGGAAAAGGAGATAATAGTTTTTTGATCCTGTTCTGGGCCGCCGTACTCCTGGGTATCCTGATATTCGTCCATGAATTTGGCCATTTTATCTTTGCCAAGTTCCTTGGGGTCAAGGTCCTTAAATTCTCGCTCGGTTTCGGGCCCAAGGTGGCCGGATTTAAAACGAAAAATACGGAATACCTGATATCCGCGCTGCCTCTTGGCGGGTATGTGAAGATGCTGGGGGAGGAACAGGGCGAGGAGCTGGACCCGGCGGAAAAACGCTTCGCTTTCAATTTCCAGCCTGTATGGAAAAAGATGGTCATAGTCTTTGCCGGCCCTTTCTTCAATGTCCTTCTCACGTTCCTGATCTTTTGCGTCTTTTTGGCGGTAAAGCTTCCGGTCAATATCCCCAAATTTAACGATATCACCCCGAAGGTTGGGGCTGTGATGAAGGGCTCCCCCGCTGAAAAAGCAGGCATAATGCCTGGCGACACGATAACCTCCATTAACGGAAAACCGGTTTCAACATGGATGGACCTTGTGGCCATTATCAGCGCTCAGCCAGGCCATCAGGTTTCAATTACCGTTAAAAGAGGAAACGGGACACTTGATTTCAAGCTGGTGCCGGAGGCTGCAAGGGAAAAAAACTTCGAGGGAAAGACGGTAATTACCGGCAGGATAGGTATACAAAGGGCAGGGGACGTCATCCCGTTTTATGTGATACAGGCCGGCAGCATCATTGCCGTGCCGTACAAGGCCTCGGTCGCCACTTACAGGCTTTCCGTTTTTATCTGCCAGTCCGTTAAGAGCCTGATCACTGGGGCATTCTCGCTGAGTTCCATCGGGGGGCCTATAACAATAGTGCAGGAATCCGGAAAGGCCGCATCGCTTGGCATAATGCCCTATCTGATGTTCATGGCGTTCATAAGCATAAACCTGGCGATATTGAACCTTCTGCCGGTGCCGGTGCTTGATGGCGGGCATATCTTCTTTTTTGCCATGGAGGCCGCAAGGGGCAAGCCGCTCAGCGAAACTACCCAGATGAACCTTCAGCGCGTTGGGATCATCCTTCTGGTTACGCTCATGGTATTTGCTGTAAGAAATGACATAATGAGGCTCCTTTGGGGCGGCTGATGGCGGGGGGCGGTTGATGGGCCCGGAAAAATCAAAAAAATCAAAAAAAGCAAAAGAAGCAAAGTCAAAAGGGAAAGCAAAAACTACCGTTAAGATACAGACTTCCGCGGGCGGGGTCATCTACAAAAAAGTACAATCCGGCGAGCCGCAGGTAGCGCTTATCTCAGTGAAAGAGGGAAAGGTATGGACGCTTCCCAAGGGCACGCCGGATGCTAACGAGAGCCTGGAAGAGGCCGCGCTCAGGGAAGTTTCCGAGGAAACCGGATTAAAAGGCGAGCTGGCCGGCAAACTGGGCGAGATAACGTATTGGTACTTCCTTCATCCGGAAAACGTCCGCTGTAAAAAGACGGTCCATTTTTTTCTGATGAACTATATATCCGGCGACACGAAAGACCATGACCGGGAGGTGGACGCCGCCGCCTGGTTTCCGATTGGTGAGGCGCTCGATACCGTATCATATAAAGGCGACAGGGAAATGATCGAGAAGGCAAAAATAATGCTGGCCCAAAACAAGGAAATTTTTTGAGAAACGCAATGGGGAAGTTTTTTGTTGACAGACAAGCTCTTGTATCCGAGCTGGAAAAACTGAGGGCCCAAAGGCCTTTTCTGAAAATGGTTTTTACGAACGGCTGCTTCGATATCCTCCACGTTGGCCATGTCCGTTATCTGCGTGAGGCCGCAAAACTGGGCGAAATACTGGTGGTGGGGATAAATACTGATGAGTCCGTGTCCCGGCTAAAACCGGGCAGGCCGGTAAATGGAGAAAAAGAGAGAGCGGAACTGCTGGCCAGCCTGGAAATGGTGGACTACGCCGTACTTTTTCAGGAAGAGACCCCTTACGAGCTGATAAAGAGCATCAGGCCCGACGTGCTCGTTAAAGGCGGCGACTGGAAGAAAGAGGAGATCGTCGGGTCCGATATCGTGCCGGTCACTCTTTCTCTGAAATATGAGAACGGTTTTTCCACAACAGAAACTATAAGGAAGATCCGCTCCCTCCCCGCGTGAACATACTAAAGACTTTTGAAGAGTTCAAAAAAGGTCTTTTTACTCCTGAAACTCCTTTAAGCGCTCTTTCAGAAAAAACTGCCGGGACCATTTTTTCATTGAGGGGCGCAAGCTCCGCTTTGGTTCTTGCCCTCCTTCAGATGGAGAAAAACGGCGGCGATAAAAAACAAAAAAACAGAAAGCCCGTACTTTGCGCCGCCAATTCCGAGGCTGACGCGGTCCGGCTTTCCCGCGATACGGGCTTTTTCCTGTCAATGCTTGGCGAAGGACTGGAAAGCGTTTTCCTGCTGCCTGAACCCGACGGGCCCGAGGTCTCGGGAAGACGGGCCGAGTTTTCCCTTGTAATTGGCGGCGCAAATTCAAAAAATAAAAATAGAAAAATATTCTTTGCCTCGAAGGCGGCGTTAGAGGCCCCCTTATGGCCCGCAACGGAGCTTGAGGAAAATATGATCCGGCTCTCATATCCGGGCTCTTTTCCAAGGCAGGAGCTTGAGAGGCGGCTGGCCGTAATGGGATACAGGCCTGTGCCGATCGTGAGTCTTCCCGGGCAGTTCAGGATGAAAGGATGGATACTCGATATCTTTCCTTCCGGCGCGGAGGACCCCGTGCGCGTGGAATTCTTCGGAGACGACGTGGACAGCATGAAAGCGTTCGACGTTGAAAGCCAGATGCACACAAAAGATATTTTTTCCCTGCGAATTCTGCCGGTAAAAGAACCTGAAGCAGGGCTCCCTCCCGATCTGGACAGTTTTAAACTGTTTGCGTTCGAGAAAATAGAAGGCGCCGCATTCAATTTGGGGGAAACTCCGGAAAAACCCCGGTTTACAATACTTTCGAGCCTGCCCCTTAAAAAGGAAGATGCAGCAGCTTCTTTGCAGAGCGTTGCGCCTGTATCGTCCCTGGCAGGCCACGGGCTGCTCCATAATGAGCGCCGCGATGTAAACCAGATCCCGGGTGCGGTAAAGACCTTGAGGAATGCCGGATATGAAATACTGTTTGTCCTTTCGTCCCATTCGCAGGCCGAAAGGGTGAAGAATATCCTTTGGGAAGACGGCCTGCACATTCCCATTGTCGAACCGGAGGAGGTCCCCTCGTATCCGGGAGGGATTTGCGCCACATATATGTCCCAGGGACTTTCCTCGGGATTCGGCCTGTCGAATTTGCTGATAGTTACGGACAGGGAGCTGTTCGGGGAAAAACCTGCGTGGAAGCCCATGAAAAAATCCCGGATATCGGGCCTGATCCACACGATGGACGACCTGCAGCCGGGAGACTACATTGTCCACAATGACCACGGCATAGGCAAATTCCTTGGCATCGCAAAGCAGCAGGCAGACGGGGCCAGCGCGGAGCTTATGATGATCGATTACGCCGACGGGGCCAGGATATATCTGCCGCTCTACGGGATAGAAAAGGTCCACAAATATAAGAACCCGGAAGGCGCAATGCCGCAGCTGGACAGGCTTGGCGGAAAGGCCTGGGAGCGCAGAAAGACCAGAGCAAAAAAACGCCTTAAGGAAATAGCGGAAGCGCTTGTGAAGCTATATGCCGAAAGAGAGACATCAAAAGGGTTTTCTTTCAGCCCGGATACCGAGATGCACAGGGAATTCGACAGTTTTTTCCCCTACGAGTTGACGCCCGACCAGGCCAGGGCTGTGGCAGATATCAAAAATGACATGGAAGGGCCCCGCCCGATGGAACGCCTTTTATGCGGGGACGTGGGTTACGGAAAAACGGAGGTCGCCATGAGGGCCGCGTTCAAGGCCATATATGATGGCAAGCAGGTCATTGTCCTTGTTCCCACGACCCTGCTATGCGAGCAGCACTGGAGGAATTTTACCCGGAGGTTCTCAGCCTTTCCAGTCAAAATCGATTTTGCCAGCAGGTTCAAGAGGAAACCCGAAAACCTTGCCGCCTTCGAGGCCTTCGGCAAGGGTGAAACTGACATACTGATAGGCACGCATTCCATCCTCAGGGCCGGAATTGATTTCAAGAACCTGGGGCTGCTCGTAATAGACGAGGAACACCGTTTCGGCGTGGCCCAGAAAGAGCGGATAAAAGATTTCAAAAAGAACGTGGATGTCCTCCTGCTTACGGCCACCCCAATCCCAAGGACCTTCCAGATGGCCCTTTCAGGCATAAGGGACTTAAGCGTTATCGAAACGCCGCCCGAAGAGCGGCTTGCCGTTAAGAGCAATATCGCGGTGTTCAGCAAATCCGTGATCGAAGAGGCCGTTTCGGCCGAGCTTGCGAGGGGCGGGCAGGTCTTTTTCGTGCACAACAGGATCGAGGACATTGAAAAAATAATGCGCCTCATCCGGGACCTTTTTCCAACTGTCCGAATGGGGATGGCCCACGGCCGCATGAAGGAAAGCGAGCTTGAAAAGGTGATGATCAAATTCCTTGACGGCGAGCTTGATCTTCTTTTGTCGACCGCTATAATAAGCGCCGGGCTGGACATACCTACTGCGAATACGATAATCGTGGACCGGGCCGACATGATGGGGCTTGCGGACCTTTACCAGTTGAGGGGCAGGGTGGGCAGAGGCAATCTTAAGGCGTTTGCGTGGTTTCTCATTCCGGGGCATGACAGCATCACAGAGGACGCGAAGAAAAGGCTTGAGGCATTGGAGGAGCTTAGCTACCTTGGGGCCGGTTTCCGTGTGGCCCTGAAAGACCTTGAAATACGAGGGGCGGGCAATATGCTTGGACAGGAGCAGTCCGGGTATATAAGCGATATAGGGTTCGAGATGTATGTGGAGATGCTTGAGAAGGCCGTTTCGGAACTGAAAGGGGTGCCGGTCAAGGAAAGGGAAATGCCGCCCGTGGAGTTGAAGGTGGACGCCCTGATACCGGATGGCTACATAGAGGATGTCTCCCTGCGGATAGGTTTTTATCGCAGGATCGCCGCCGCTTATGAAGGTGATGAGCTTAAGAAAATTTCAGGAGAGCTTGCCGAAAGGTTCGGGCCGCTCCCTGATGAGGTGAAGAACCTGATACAGGTGATGTCATTGCGGATCGCGGCTGAGGCCGCGCAGGTAGCCTCGATATCCCAGATAGGCGGCAAGGCCAGGTTCAGTTTCCGCCCGGGGGCCTCCCCGCCCGTGGACGCCCTTTTAAAAGAGAAAGATTTTTCCGGGAAGCTCAGGTTCATGCCGGAAGGGTCATTCGAGGTCCTTGTCTCTGAACGTAAGGTGCTGAGGGACGTCGCCTCGGTCCTGTCTCATTTGACAGGCAGCGGGGATTTTGTTATTTTCTAACATGAAAAAAATCTCTGCTCCCGCTTTCCCGCTAATATTTGTGCGCATTCTGCTTTGTTCTTTTTTTTTGTTCCTTTTTCTGATACCCGCGGTCAGTACCAATGTTTTTGCTGAAGAGCTGAGCCTTGTAACGCCTCTTGCCCCTTATGCCGTTTTCAGGACATGGAGCGCCTTTTCCCTGCCGGAAGGAAGCACGTCCATCTCATACGGCATCGAGCGTTCCAAGGACCCCAGTTTTTACCGCCATACTTTGGGTATTTCCTACGGCTGGTCCGACCGCGCTGAAGTTACGCTGGACCTCCCATATGTGGATAATCTGCAAGGCGGCAGCGGGTTTGAGGACTTTGGGGGCGCTTTTAAATACAGGGTGCAGGGTGAGGGCAGGTACACGCCGGCCGCATCAGTTTTGGTAATGGGCTACCTGCCGACCGGAAGGGACATACTGAGCCGCGACGGGGGCGTGGGCGGAGGCGCCGCCCTGAGCCGCAAGCTTGGCCCCATACTTGCGCACGCCAATTTCATATACACGATATCCGGAAAAAATGATCTCAAGGATGAGATGGATTTCCTTACCGGCCTGGAGTTCGCCGCGTCCCACAATCTGAAAATGCTTGGAGAATTTCAGCTCAGAAAGAGCGCCTTTTCAAACAAGGTGGACCTGTCAGAGGTGCGGTTCGGATATAGATATTCCAGCGGGGATGTTTACAATACGATCGGAGCCGGGTTCGACCTGAAAAACAGGCACCCGGAATTCAGGCTCATGATAGCCTTCGGCGCATCGTTCGAGCGTGAGTCCAGGCGCTGAATTTATTAATCCCACCCTCTCTCCCTTTAATGTATGGGGCTGCGCCCCATCCCCTTCCGTTCAAGGCGCACATTGAACATATCTTAAATTGTGGTGAATTCGTTAAATTGCACGGGAATTTTTTGCCACCCTTGTATTGCCTGAGTAATGAAATTTTTTAATCTTCCAGCAAAATAGTATAATAAAATCATGTTTGGAGACATCCAGGAACTCCTTGTTATCTTTATAGTAGCCTTCCTTGTAGTGGGTCCAAAGAAATTGCCCGAGGTCGCAAGAGTGATGGGGAAATTCATGGGGGAGATTAAACGCGCGTTGACCGAGGTCAGGTTCGAGATAGACCAGGAGATCAGCGGACTATCGCGCACAGATGAGGCCCATAAAGAGGCAAGCGAGGCCGCCCGGGAAATGGAAGTGGACTTGAAGGGACCTCAAGAGGGGCCGGAAGCTGAAAACGCAGTATCTGTGTCTGAAAACAAAACAAGCTTCACGGAAGCTGAAAAAACCGGGCCCGAAATTGAAAACATAAAAAATGTTTCCCCCGAAACCGGGACCGCAGGGTCAAAAAATCCAAAAATGCCAACAACTGAAAATGACGGGCACGAACCAAAGGAGGGTGAAATTTCATCCGGCCCGCCGGAGCACGGGGGTTTTTGAAAATGGCCGAATCAAGAATGCCTCTTACCGAGCACCTGGTTGAGCTTCGCAAGAGGCTGCTTGTCTCCTTTTCAGTTTTTATTGTTGCCTTTTTTGCATGTTTCTATTTTTCAGAGCCGATTTTCAAGCTGCTCACCCTTCCGTTGAGGTCTTATCCCAAAATAGATATGGTCTATCCGTTTTATCACCTGGCCCAAAGGACGTCAACTACCAACCTGGTGTTCCTTGCGCCGGCCGAGGCCTTCTGGATGTACATGAAAGTTGCAGGTATCGCGGCTTTTATACTGTCTCTGCCCATCATTTTCCACCAGGTGTGGGGATTCATAGCCCCGGGTCTCGTAGCCAAGGAAAAGAGGCTTGTTGCTCCTTTCGTATTTTTTACGACAGGATTTTTCGTTTCCGGGGCGGCTTTTTGTTTCCTTATCGTCCTGCCATTCGCTCTGAATTTCCTGCTACATTACCAGACCGATTTTGTAAAACCCATGATATCGGTCGGAAACTACATGGACTTCTGCCTGAAATTCATATTGGCGTTCGGCGCTGTCTTTGAACTGCCCATGATTTTGGTGGTGCTGGCGAGGATGGGTATCGTCTCTCCGCAGGCGCTGGCCAGAAACAGAAAATATGCCATCCTGGCGGCGTTCATAGTGGCCGCCGTACTTACGCCGACTCCGGACGCGTTCAACCAGATACTTATGGCGGTGCCCATGATAGCGCTTTATGAACTAGGGATCATCGGCGCAAGGATATTAGGCGGAAAGAGGCAGCCCGTTGGGCAATCCGAGGGGTAAAAGCTTCAAGGCCACAGCCAGGGACGTCTCGGAAGGGTACGCCACGGTCAATCCCATCTTCTTGAAACCCTTCGAGGCAGAGGACCTCAAAGGCCTCTATTCGGAGCTTCAAAAGTGCCTTTCAGAAATACGGGCGGAACAGTTCCCCCATGGCCGGATCGAAGCCATAAGGATAAGGAACCTGAGGCTTCAGAGGCTCTACGGGGCCTCCATGGTAATGAGGAACTATGCCAGGGCGAAACGGATTATCATTCTCTGAAAAAATAAAAAATCCGTTTTTTGATTTTTCGCCTTCCTTTTTTAAATTAAAAGACCCTTTCCGATTTGACCCCTGTTAACGCGGTATGCTAATTTTATATGTGCCTCAACCGGAGGAAATCTTAAAGCCCGCGCAGGAACTCATCCAGATTTTTCAGCGTGCGAAGAAAAGTCTTCGCATGTATCCGTCCAATAATCCCATTTCCGCCAGAATGATAGAGGAAGCCTTCAGGCATACGGAAAGCTTCCTCCTGGAGCATGGGGACCTTGAGCTGAAGTTCAGGCAAAACGAGATTCTGTTCGGAGACCAGGTCATTTACCACAGCCAGGACAAGGAAGAGAATTTCGCTTTCTTTTTCTTCAAGGACGGGATGCGAGAGCTTGTTTTCAGGCGCGGCCTTGTAATCGGGGAACTCGGGGAGTTCCTTCGGGCCATCTCTTACGATTTTGAAAAACTCGGCGAAGAGGAAGACATTGTCACCCTGCTTTGGGAGCGGGATTTCGAGCATATTAAATATGTCATAGACGAGAACTTCCTCCTGGAAGACGACGTCTATGAGAACGAGGCGGTCGCGCAGGCGAAAGGGGAGGACGCCCAGGAGCTTGAGCTTAAGCGAATTTACAGCGAGATACTGAAAGAGGAGGACGGCTCATTGCAGCCGGAGGTGGCTCCGGTCACCAAGGCCGACCTGCTTGAACTTTTAAGGGAGCTTGAGAAGGATTCCGCCTGCAAACTCCAGAAATTATCAGTGATACTGTTTGATTTTTTCCTGGATGCCAATTTCCCTGAATACGGCGATACGGTCGACCTGATTTGCGACGCCTTTGAATACTGCATAAGGACCGGCGAACTCCGCCCGGCGGTAGGCCTGCTTGCGAGGGCTTGCGGACCGTTGCCGGAAGCGCAGGATGTGCAGCTTTTGAAAAAAGAGCTGGGGCGTTTTTTTGAATTCGTAAGCTCTCCGAAAATCCTGGGGATGCTGGGCGAACGTCTCGATTCCGGAGAAATGGCTGACGATGAAGTTTTCGATGAATACGTGGGCCGGCTTGACAAGACGGCAATCCCAGCTTTCATATCCATCCTGGGCGAACTGAAAACAATAGAGGCCAGGAAAAAGATCATCAATGCCCTGGTATTTCTTGGAGGAAAAGATATCCAAGCCCTTGCGAAAGGAATTACCGACCCCCGGTGGTATGTAGTCAGGAACATTATTTACATAATGAGGCGGATAGGGGACCGCAGCGTGATCGAGTTCCTGGGGAAAGCCGCACGCCACCAGGATGTCCGCGTGAGGATGGAGGTGCTCAGGGCACTTGGAGAGTTGGAAGCCCCTGGAGTGTTGCCGGCTTTAAGGGAAGCCCTGGACGACCCTGAGGCGTCCATAAGGATGATGGCCGTAAGGGCGCTTGGTAAAATGAGGTCGGATGCCGCAAAAAAGGTCATTTTTTCACGCGTGAACGCAAAGGGGTTCATCGATATCGATTTCAATGAGAAGAAGGAGTATTTTGAGGCGCTCGCAAACTGGCAGGGGGCTGAGGTGGAGGAGTTTCTTTTACGTGTGCTCAAAACGGGCTCGTTCTCTTTTTTCAAAAAGAACAAGGTTGACGAACTCCGGGCATGCGCGGCATACAGCCTTGGACTTTTGGAATGCCGGGGCGCGCTTCAGTACCTCGAAAAACTTCAGAAAGTGAAAAACAGGCTTTTGAGCGATTATTCCTACAGGGCAATAAAACGGATAGAATATGGACAGCAGCCGGGAAATTAGCCGTTTGGCCAGAGATATAGTGAGCCAGCTTGCGGTGATCGTGCGCACCTCCCAGCTGCATGATCCGAGAAATGTCGCGGTCGCCACATCCATAGAAAAATTTGTCGCCAACGCGAATTTCCTCATAACGGAAGAGTCCTCCCTGGATATCGAAATAGTCGGCGATTATTTCTATCTGAATGGTGAACGGGTCAAGTTCACGATGGATCATCTGCTTAATTTCGATTTTCTCCAGAGGGAGTTCAAAAAACGGTCATTGGGCAGCATAAAATTCCAATGCGAGATAAAAGCCCCTGAGATGCAGGACTTCCTTGCCGCTTTCCTTTCATGCCAGTTCGGGGCGGAGCCGTTCGAAGATCTCCAGCTAAAGACCGAGGCGATCAGGTGCATGAGCGTTGGGAGGCTGCGGAGGATATCGGAACAGTCCGATTTCGATGTGAGGAAGACCGTTAAACGGACCTACTTCAACGCTGTTTCATTCACCAAAGGGGTAATGAACCAGATTAAATCGGGTGAGCGCATCAGCATGAAGAAGGCCAAAAGGGTGGTCGAATCCATGGTGGACACCCTTCTGGACAGGGAAGAGTTCCTCCTTGGAATGACGGTGATTAAGAATTATGACGAGTACACG
>JAKAEG010000291.1 GCA_021819985.1 Nitrospirota bacterium
AAAACTCCCCATGCGGTTAAAAAAGACCTCCCGGTTCAGCTAAGCCCGCGGGGTACGTTTCCCCGGTTCGGGTTCACGCTGAGCTTTTTAATTTGGCTGTCCTTGCCGGTATTCTCCGGTGGACTTGACCTAATTTGTATCCGGCCAACTTAAGGCAGTTTCTTATCACCCATTCCGGGAGCAAATGGTAAGCACGGCGGGAAATGATATATGACAACTCGGAAAGGACATATCTCCAGCCTTCCTTCCCGGCGGACCCGAATTCCCTGAGCAGCCATTTTTCCTCTTCATGAAAAACCCCGATATCAAAATACCGCCTGAATTCCTGGAACACCCCATAATTGTGCGAGTGATAGACGTCCGCACCGGCCTCGTATGCCAGCTCGAAACCGCTCAGGAGCATCCTGGCCCCAGCCAGCATGTCCTCACCAAATATCACACCTTCCTTGAACCAGCCGGTCTCTTCCAGCGCCGTCTTTCTGTATGCGGCAAACGAGTTGGAGATAAAAGCGGCCTTCAGACCCAACCGGGACTTGTCTGCAAGCCGTCTCCTGGAGGAGTTATCGGGGTAATTGTACAGCCTCAGATGGGCCGCGAAAGGGGTGGCGTCAGGGCCCGGAAGCTGCCGTCCAAATGAAGCGCCCGTTTTTTCGTCCATGGCGATGGGGCGCACAAGGTTTTCTATGGATGCCCTGCCTGCAGGCAGGGCATCCTGGGTCATGTAGACCAGTATGTCCCCGCTTGCGGCCTTCCCCCCCAGATTCCTTGTTCCGCCGTGGTCAAAGTCCCCCCTGTCAATAATTAAAGTGCGTGCGCCGCACGAGCTGGCCACGGATACAGTATCGTCTGATGATGAAGAATCCACAACCAGTATCTCGCACCGCACCGATTGCTCATTCAGAGAGTTAAGCAGCGTGCCGATAACGCGCCCTGCGTTCAGGGTGGGGATTATGACGCTTATCTTTCCGGTTAAAGCCATTTTTTATTTATGCGCCTTTTGAAACGAAAACCCTGCAAAAAAACTGTTAAATCGATTAAACCGCGGCGCTTTCAGCTCAATAGCCTTTCCTCAAAACGGCGGCCTATCCTCTCATAAACTTGTCCAGTTTCATCCGGAAAAATTGACGCCCGGAGGCCGGCGTCATAATTGACAGTATGTATTCGTCCGGTACCTTCTTCATAGCCATGACGGCCCGCCTTTTCCTTATCACTCCGGGTAGGTGTTTCAGGACATCCAGTTTTGCTTTCAAATAAACGCCCAATCTCCTGTGCTTAACGGCGAAGTATAAGAACTCGGCCGCCTCGCCCAGGATGAATTGGAATAAAAGCCGCATGAAAAGCCCCAAAGGCATATTTTTGATCTTCGTTAGCTCGCTGTTGCGCACCGTATAGTAAACAGCCATGTCGCTCATTGTGCCGATACTGGAGCGCACCCTGTGGAATGCCATGGCCTGGGGCACATGCAGCACCTTCCAGCCTGAAAGCTGGGCCCTGAAACTCATATCCACGTCTTCGTGGATGACAAAGAAATCCCGGTCTAAGAAACCTATTTCATCGATCATCTTTCTGCGGAAAAGCGCGGCTCCGGCGCAGGCCCCGAAGACGTATTGCCTGTCAGCGAAGGCGCTGGCAGGCTGTCCCTCGCCTCTTTTAAATCCCCTCATGATGGTTGCGTAACCATCTCCCGCGCTGTCTATGGTATTGGTGCCCATGCAAATGAGATTGGACGCGCACATGCCGGCTTCGGGGCGGCTATCCATGGCCGAGACGAGCTCTCCCAGCCATCCGGGCTGGGGCACGGCATCATTATTGAGAAGGGCAATATATTGTCCGGAAGCGTCCAGCAGCCCCTCGATATTGCCGCCTGCAAAACCCGTGTTCCGGTCAAGCGAGATCAATTTGAAAGGGTAATTTGCGGACCCGCTCTCAAAGAAACGCCTGAGCTCATCAAGGGAGCCGTCAGTAGAGTGGTTGTCAACCAGGATCAACTCAAAACCGCTTATGCTTTGCCTTCCGGCCGCCTTGACACAGTCCAGCACGATGCCGCCGCCATTATAATTGACAACGATAACCGATACGGACGGCTTTTGCCCGTTTGCATCTTCCGGTACCGCTGGGCCTTCAATGACTACGCGGCTATTCATCCCTGATGGAAAAATCACACCTCTCGAGGGTGAGATTTGGGTTGTAATACGGGTCCCCCTTTTCCAGTACGCTTCCCCACTTAGACTTGAAAAGCGCTATCTCTTTTTCGAATCTTCTTTGTTTTTCCGGCGTATCTTCATATCCCCGGCTGAGGGATTCAAAATGATATAGTTGGGCATAAGGGGTATAGATTATGAGGTATCCTTTCGCCCGAACCTTCATACAAAGGTCCACGTCATTGTAGGCATGCGAATATCTTTCATCGAAGCCTTCGACTTCCTCGAAGACTTCCCTTCTCATCAGCAGGCATGCCGCAGTCACGGCGCTTAAGTTCTGTATAAGGACCGTCCTGTTAAAGTAACCTTCGAAATTTTTAGGAAGTCCCCGGTGAAAATGATTTGCAACACCATCGACACCCAGGATGACCCCGGCATGCTGCAACCGTCCGTTTGTATAATACAGGCGGGCTCCAACGGCGGCCACCTCCTTCCGTTGGGCGTGCCCAAGCATCTCAGTCAACCAATCGTCATTTATTATTTCCGTATCGGCATGTAAAAAAAGCAGGTAATCAGAACCGGTTTTCGATGCCGCGTAGTTGTTTACCGAAGAGTAATCGAAGGGCTGATCATAACTCAATATCGAGATCCTGCCGTATTTCCGCAAACGGCTGTAATACCTGCAGGTCTTTTCATCCCGGCTTCCGTTGGCCACTATTATGATGCGGAAGCCGGGATATGAGGTCTTTTCAAGGATGGAAGAAACACAAGTCTCCAGCAAACCAGTCTTGCCATTTGCGGGTATTATGATCGAGACCTCAGGCGAGCCCTTTACTTGGTACCTGACACGGTATGTGCCGGGAGCCTCGGCCGAAACGGATGCTGCATGACCGGACCATTTCAAATGGTCGATTAGCGCTTTTTTTGCGGAATCATATGCATAAGATTTTGCGTCTGCGGATTGGGCCGCGGACTCGCCGTGCGCCCGCCAGTGATAGAGCACTTTAGGTATGTGTCTTATCCTGTCCGTTACCCTTGATACCCTCAGAAAGAGGTCATAATCCTGCGAGCCCTCATAGCCCTCCCTGAAACCCCCGGCCTCTTCGATAACACTCTTCCGGATGACGGAGAGATGGCAGACATAATTATGGGAGAGCATCGTATCGGGGCTCCAGTCCGGCTTGAAATGGGGCCTGTACCTCCTCTTTCCGTCCCGGGAAATCTTGTCCTCGTCCGAATAGAGGAAGTCGGCACCGGGGTCCTCATTGAGCGACTTCACAATCTCGTAGAGGGCGAAAGGGGCGAGTTCATCGTCGTGGTCCAGAAAGGCCGCGTACTCTCCTTCCGCGATGGAAAGGGCCTCATTGGAATTCCCGGAGATGTGCCTGTTTGAATCCAGGAACCTGATCTTTGCCCTGGGCTGACGCTCCGAGAGGCCTTTAAGTATCTCCTTTATATAAGGCCTGTCCGAATTTCCGTCCGCGATGCACAACTGCCAGTTATCATAGGTCTGCGCCTCCACAGAGGCGATCATGGAGAGGAGCATTTCTCTTTGGGTATTGTATACCGGCACTATCAGGCTGATAAGCGGCCTATAAGGCAAATTGACCGCCTCGTTCCGCTGTATTTTCAGGGCGGCCTCATCCGGTTCATTTTTGCCGATCCAGATTTCATAATCACGGCTAAATGCGTCCTTTATCCCGGCCAGGGAGCGGAATATGGTCCCCCTTACTCCGCGTTTTTTTACGCTGCTCACGATACGACGATAAAAATTTCCCCTCTCCTCCCATAAACGCGGAAACATGTCAGCGGCCACCGTTCATCTTAAGAATTCATAGAAAACCCATCGAGGCTTCATCGATCTTCTGCAACGCCTCTCTAAGTTTTCCCAGCAATT